>JAIKXO010000172.1 GCA_024684065.1 Lachnospiraceae bacterium | reverse complement strand
AATCATCAATGAGATGAAAAGCATGAAAGAGGTCAAAGTCGAGGGTACCCGTAAAAAATACACTACAGAGCCAACACCGTTACAACGTAACATAATTAAACTATATGGCCTATGATCAGGTGGCGACCTGTGTATAAATAGACCGGGATTTTAGGTTAAATATTATTTATTATGGAAATAATATATATGGCATCTCAGACGCCTGTGAATATTATTTTTCAAAAAAACCGGCTGATCTGACCCCAAATCAGGCAGTCTTTTTTGCCTGCTTAATTGCCGGACTCAACGTCGCAGACCCGGTTCATTATCCGGACAGGTTTTTCAGATTAAAGAAACGAAAACTGGAAAACTGTTTTCGGGAAGGCCTGATATCCGAAGAAAAATTGCGCTTTTTCAGTTCTTTTCCGGAAGACAGGCCGGATCCGGAATTTGCTCCGGTTATTTGCAGAACAGAAAAAAAGCCTGTTATCCCAATGGTAAACGAACGCTTCGGCCCTTTTCAAAAACACGAAACGATGTAAAAAACGAAAGGATGAAGATGGAAATGGATAAATTAAGGTTTAAGAAATATATCCCGGGGTTCGGGATCATGCTGGCGATGTCTGTATTATTGACCTCCTGCAGGAGTGTCACTATTAATATAAATTCAAAGGACACCGCCCCGGACAACAACTTTGTTCAAAAGGACGCGGAGAAATACGATGGGAAAACAAAGCCTCCTGAAGAAAGGGAGGGTTTTTCTGTCAGAGAGATTTCGGATGACCTGTTTGACAGGATGAAACGGGGAAACACATATAAAGAGGACTGTATTGTTCCCCGGGAAGACCTTCGTTATCTTATGGTTTTGCATAAGGATAAGGAAGGCAATACCCATCAGGGGGAAATGGTGGTACATAAGCTGATCGCTGAGGATGTCCTGGAGATTTTTGAAGAGCTTTATGATGCGGACTACCCCATAGAACGCATGGTGCTTCCGGATAATTATATGGCCGATGATGAGACGATGATGCGTGATAATAACTCGTCCGGCTTTAATTTCAGATTTATTTCCCATTCCAACAAAATCTCAAAACACGGACTGGGAATGGCAGTGGATATCAACACGTTGTACAATCCCTATCATAAAACAGTGACTAATGAAGATGGCACTACGGAGGAAGTGATAGAGCCGGCTACGGGAGAGGCTTATCTGGACAGGACAAAGGAATTCGATTACAAAATAAATAAGGATGATCTGTGCTATAAGCTCTTTATCGGAAAAGGCTTCGAATGGGGCGGAGACTGGACGGACCGAAAGGATTACCAGCACTTTGAGCTGCCGGCGGATATCACGGAAAAGTATTCGGAAATGTACAGTCAATAAATCGTGACTGTTCCCGTTACGCCCTCGATGAGTGCGGCTTTGATGGCGGCTTTCATGACACGTTTGATGAGCTGATGATTCTTTTCCCCGAAGTAGATGCCGATCAGGGGCTGAATCGCCATACCCACACCGTCCATCACAACACTGAACTCGATCAGGCTGATCACCACAGCGAGGGTGATCGCGTTGATGGCCGCAACGCCCGATGCCCCAATGTAGTATCCGGCGATGATGCTGTCGCAAAGAAGCATGATGTACATGACCGCCTTTGTGAACGTGCCGGACAAAAGCATTGCAATGAATTTCTGTTAGCAAAACCCTTTTTTATTCATTCTGTTCACTCTCCAAAGATAGTATAGTCTGACCGCACTGTGGAACAACATGACAGCAAAAGCTGCCCTGCTTATTCATCACATTCTGCGCACTGAGCAGCACGCGCAGTATCAGGACTTTTTCTTCAGATGACCGCATCCGTAACGACCAGAATGCTTCCGACAACTATGCAGAGTACGGTAATATACTGGATCAAACTGACTTTTTCCTTCATGAATATATGTCCTCCGATCATAGCAAATACCGGATAAACCGCAAGGACCGGATCGGTTGAAAGAGAGTCGATGGCCATTGCGTAACTGTAGAATATTATGCCTACATTGTCCGTTACAGATCCGAGCAGTCTTGGCATGTTTTCTCTTTTGAGCGGGTTATAGAACTCCCTGTCCTTAACAAGTATATAGATCCAGGATCCAAAGGCTAATAAGGTATATTCCATCCTGATGATTATTATGCTGTCTCCTGCCGGCATGGAATAACCGTACGTAGAGTCCAGGCATATTCCGGTTATTACTGTTTCAAGAGCATCAACCATGGAAAACATGACCGGAAAGATCAAAGTTCCAAGCCCCCGCCATTTCCAGGACTCCTTTTGAACATCCGGTTCGCGCTCCTTCTCCCTTCTTGCCTCCCTGTTTCTGACAGACGCAAGCAGGATGATACTGAACAGTATTATCAGGATCCCGAGTGTTCTTAATGGTGTCAACAGTTTGGAGATTGAATCGACCCTTCCCATGATCAGATAAGCGGCGATCAGAAGTATCGTGGATGTGCCGCCGCTTATTCCCTCAACAGGGGCCTCCACCGTGACTTCATTATAAACGTATCCGTTAAAAGATATGGTGTTTATCACAAAGTAGATAATGCCGAACAAGGTCATGGGCCAGTATCTTACGGCGCTTTCAATGATCGTGAAGGGCTCATCTCTTGTAATGAGATAAAACAGTGATATGGCAAAGAAAACCACACCTACCGATACAGAGTATTTCAGGCAGATGTGTTCCTCCTCTTCCTTATGGATGCCCGCCTTATAGATCAGGCCGGTCATCGCCCATAGCAATATAACAATAATAATATAAACGATCCAGTTATTCATAAATTATTTTCGAGCCATTCAGAAATGATGTTATACTCAATAGCGAAAAGGCGAGCCATTTTGTTATTGAGTATAATAATGAGAGCATCCATCTGTCAGTTCAAGATGGATCCGCCGGGTTCTCAGAAGAACATATTTCGGTGATCTGCCGGATCAGAACCCTTTAATTCGCTAAATCCGAGGACTATCATGACCAGATTATAGCATATCATATCTTTATCATAAAGAGCATTGATTCGGTAAAGGGTTTCAGGCCTCGATTGACACGCGACACGTTACAGATTGATAATGAAAATATGATAAAGTCATTTGCCCACAAGGGTTTAGAAGAGTTTTATGAAACCGGTTCAAAAAATGGAATTCAACCGGATCATGCTCAAAAACTGGGGAGAATACTTGACAGACTGGATGCTTGTACTGATCCGCGGGATATGGATCTGCCGGGATACAGATTGTATTCCCCGAAGGGAGATAATAAGGGCATGTGGTCTGTTGCAGTAAACGGAAACTGGCGAATGACGTTCTGTTTTGAAGGACAGGACGCTTATCTGGTTGATTATTTGGATCATCATTTAGGAATGTAAATGCTATGGCAGGAAAACCAATTCATCCGGGATCTGTTTTTCTGGAAGATGTAATGAAACCGCTGAATATGACAGTTACGGATACTGCCAGAATGCTTGGAGTAAGCAGAAAGGCTTTGTCGGAATTTGTAAACGAAAAAGCATCTTTAAGTCCGGAAATGGCGTTAAGGATAAGCATTGCTACAAACACATCCGCTGAGAGCTGGATGAACATGCAGCAGAAGCTTACTCTTTGGAATGCCCGTAAACATGAGCCGGCAAATGTTATTCCGTTTCCTTTGGGTGCGGCCGGGGAAGGATAAAGAAATAAGTTAATTCGGTAGATCGATAGATTTTTAAAATAACTTCTATACATTTTGCGACGAGTTTTGCTGCGAAATACCACATATTATTAAAGCCGCATGAATACCAAGGAAAAACTGATTAATTCAGTTTTTCCTTAGATGCCTCCGGCAGGGCGTTGTGTGCCGGTGGCACACGTTTAACGCCAGAAATCCGCCAAGGAAGGGCACTTCGTGCCCGCGGATTTCGCGCGGGAAACGCTTTAATTAGCGTTTCCCAAAGAGCCGGAATAAATAATTATGGAAGAAAGGATCATAAGCCATGGATAATCAGAACAGTTGCTACGGATTGAGCTGTGTTTTGAAGAGTCGGTAGAGCTCTATAAAAAGGATCTGAAGAGACATACTACGGAGCAGAATGCTCTGAATGAAATAAACGAGCGTATCGAAAACGGAAAGATAATCGAGCAGAAGAGTTGGAAGTTCATAAAAGAACTCAATTCATACAGCCGGGATACAATGAATTCCGTTGCTCTTTCAGACGGAAAAACAGATCTGACATACAGGCAGCTGACACGAACAAACTGAAGGATCTGGCGGAAAGAGAGAAGATAACGGACATCATCCTGCCTGACGTCGGGCTCACACGCAGGCGGTTAAGGATGATCCTGAAAGAGCAGAAGGAGCTCGGCATAAAGAACGTTATCGTAATGCATGTGCCTCGTCGTGGTCCAACGGGCGGCCGCCGTACGGAGAGAGAAGCGCTGGACAGATATGAAGGGCTGAAGCAGACCCGGGGGGTGTTCTTCATGGATGACCTTCTGAGGAAATTTGAGGCGGCTCCGATATACTATGAGAAGAAATGCAAAGATGACGCGTTCGTTATTCACACCTCAGGAACGACGACCGGAAAGCGCAAGTCGGTGCCTGTATCCGATCAGGGGCTCAACGAGACAGCGAGAAGGATGCTTGCCGATCCGCGCTTTGCTGACCTCAGAAATAATGTGCCCAGCGGTCTGTTCATGGCACTTTCTCGTGTTCGAAAGCCTTCTTGGTGCCGCGGGATTCAACGCTGCGCTTAAGGTACAGCCGGAAGCTGTTGGCAGCATGATCTCAATGCTGTTTATATGGATACCGGTGCTGCTGCTTGCGGCTGCATTTGTGATTTTTATTCTGTTTTATAATTTCGAAAGGAAGAATGACAATGAAAACGGACACTCATCTGCTGGATAAGATGTTCATGGGCATACTGATCACCAACGCGATCAGCATAGTAGCAAATATAGCCTGTGTTATGATCGACGGTATAGTCACGGGACAGTTCCTGGGGGCTGATGCGGTCGCTGCAGCAGGGCTCCTGCAGCCTGTTATCATGATCATAAACCTGGTAGGAGGACTCCTTGGAGGGGTCGGGGTAATGTGCACCCGATACATGGGCAAAGCACAGCGCGACAGGGTGGATCAGGTGTTCAGCATCGTGATCATAACGGCAGCGGTCTATGCGGTTATATCTACCCTGCTTGTGTTTTTCCTGGCGCCTTGGCTCGGTTCGGTGCTGGGAGCCAAAACGGGCGATCCTCAGATAGTTAAAATGATAAGCGATTACCTTCGGGGATTTGCTCCGGGTATGCCGTTCATGCGCTTTACTGTACTGCTTTCAGGGATCATGATGCTCGATAACGACAAAAAGCGCAGCATGATGGCGATGGTTTCGACCCTCATAGCAGATGTTGTATTTGACCTTCTGAACGTCACGGTATTCCACGGCGGGATGTTTGGCATGGCAGTCGCGACGACTGTCAGCAATTTCGTAGGTTTCGCAGTCATAATGACGCATTACACCAGAAAGGACCGGGTGATCCACTTTACAAGGGAAGGCCTGAAGCTTAGAGACCTCGGTGATGTTGCCCTTCGAGGCATACCGCATGGCATCAATATGGGCTGCCAGGCTTTGAGAACATTCATCTTCAACGCTTTCCTCCTTACTATAGCTGACAAGATGGCTGTAACGGGTCTTTCCATAGCGAACAACGCGTTTTCGATCATATACGCGCTGATCCTGGGAATGTTTGTATCAGCATCGATCCTCAGCAGCCTTATGTACAGCGAAGAGGACAGGAGGGGCCTTGAGCACAGCATCACGCTGGCGATGAAGATCACGGCAGCCGTATTCGGTGTTATCGGCATACTTACTGTGACCTTCCCGAGGCCGGTCGCGATGCTCTTCGTAAACTCTGACGCGGTTTCCGCCGTCGATCAGGGCGCGGCATTCATCAGGTGCTGGGGCATACAGTTCATGTTCATGGTGCTGAGTTTCCCTGTAAGCGGTACTTATCAGGGAACGATATGCCTCAAACAGAGTTATGTTATCGATATCATGCGTGAAGGCGTACTGCCGATCGCGTGTGTTATCGGATTCGGCAAGGCATTCGGGCTGCGCGGCGCGGAATTCGGCTTTGCTCTGGCAGGCATACTCACATTTGTGCTGATCTTTCTTGTTCCGTTTGTCTGCAATAGAAAATTCCCTGTTCATACAAAGGATTTCCTCATCCTTTCTGATGGCTGGGGTGCCAGGCCCGAAGAACTGTATGAGGTGACCATGCACGATATGGACGAAGTCATCAAAGCTTCGGAAGAAGTAAAGAACTTCTGCATCGAAAGAGGCGCGAAAAAGGGACAGGCAAACATGTTTGCTCTTTTCATAGAAGAGATGGCCGGCAATACCATACTGCACGGATACCCTGAAGGAAAGAAGGAAAATGTGGATCTGAGGTTAATATTCCGCGACACTTCCGGGGTCATAAGACTCAGAGACGACGGAAAACCTTTCGATCCTGTCAAATGGCTCGAAAAGAACTCAGTGGATGATCCTGCGTCGGGCCTCGGCATACGCATGGTGACCGGACTTGCAAAGAGCGTCAGCTACATGGCTTCTATGGAAATGAACAACCTCATGATAATGCTGTAAAGGACAGGGTATTGGATAAGGATAGGGATAGGGATAGGGATCACTGCATAATCCCGGTCCTTTATGCGGAGACATCCTCACGAGACTTAAGCGGAAACAGACTTTACACTGCCGGAAGCAGATAATAATTGATCAGACAGTTAAATAAATCATTAACGAAGTGGCAAGCCATTTTGTTAATGAGTATAATACACGGACAAAATGTTCAAAAAGTTTGCGAAAATTATGAAAAAGAAAATGAGGACTAAGATGATTCGTGAAATAGTAAGAGGACTCAGGTTTGTTGCAGAGGTTGCCAGAAAAGCTGAAAAGTGTGCAAAGAAGAGCGGTTTCGCCTGCGACGAAATGCCTTGATTCAAAGACCGCGATGAAGACGATGAGGACTATGATGAAGAGGAAGGCAGAGGCTGTGAGACAGCAATGTCGGGTCAGCCTGGAATAGAGAATTGCTGCATCACGCCTGGATACGACAAGTCCATCCATGATACCATACCGGTGCTGAACGTCTCGGTAACTGACAGCGGGGCTGATCACAGACATCATGAAGTGCTTGTTTGACGCCTCGGATATCGACTATGACTACGAAGACTGACAGACCGGGCAGATCTGTTCGCCCCTTATATATTGATGGTTTCAGTAATGAAAGCAAAACGCCGGAGAGATTAGTTCCGGCGTTTTGCTAACCTGTCTTTAAAGCGTCATGCTCTCAGATCAAAGCGGATCAATAATACAGATTACCAAATTCATCCACGGCAAATGCAGCTCCGCACTTGCATCTGAACTGGTCGACACCCTGCTCAAGGTCTGCCCATGTTTCGAAATCATCCGGATTTTCTCTGCCGCAATAAGGATTAGGGCACCTGATATAATAACCCTGCGCAAAGCCTGCCGTCTCCCAATATCCGCCTGTTACCTTATCGAGCTCGGAATCGTTCAGCCTGCCTTTCTTCAAACTGATCTTATTCTTTAGTGTTCCAAGATTTAAATTCTGATGTTCTGCCATTTTCTGACCTCCTTAGTATGATGGAAAAAACTTTAAGTTTTTATCCTTTTGCTGTATTTATACGATAAAAATCTGCAGATGGCAATTATTATTTTAAAATAAAGTTTTGTTTTTCATCAGTGAAGTATTGATCCCGTTTTTCTTTGACAGTTTGTTGATCCTGTCAGATTTGATATCTGTTGATATCCCGACCATATGTGCATTATTTGTTGTTACCTGCTTTTCATTTTGTTATAATACTATATATTCCAGAGTGTTGAAGGATGTACCTGGTTCGTCATTCCGGAAGAATGGTTTTGTGATATTAATACAGTATTTATAAAATTGGAAATATAGGAACTGTTATATGCTGTCAGATAATATAGGCATTGAAATTGATTTGTTGGATCCCAAAGGCAAGATACTGCTAATACAATTTTTCACAATTTTAGGATATTAGGTTCTGAACGCATATCTGTCGGTCGTGTGGACGGGAAAAGAATTGATCTTTGAAGAAATTCCGGGCGATGCCATAAGAGGCCAGGTTTTACAAGGAGGATTCGCTAAATGTCAAAAACAAAAAAAAGGCTTTTCGTGATATTACTGTTGTTGTTTACAATGTCCTTAAATGCATGCGGGACAATCAATGTCAATGTGACAATCCCTGATAATCCGGAAAATCAGGCAGAAGAGAGCGCTACCGGGTTTTCTGCTGAAAATGTGGAGTACCATATTTCCGAAACAAGTCAGCAGATCACAAAAGATTTTATTAAACTTATAGAGGCAGATCCGGAATTAAAATCCCTGATGGAAGAATCGATCTCTATCGCAGCAGTGCACAATCCTGACAAAAAGACAAATCCGGTCCGGTCACTGGATGAATATTATGTTTTTCTTGACTGGGCGGCAACCTGCATGCCCTGGAATATACTCGACGGACAAAATCTGACTGATCTCTACGGAAGTATTGATCAAAGCCTTGATTATTTCTACTACCTTCTTGATCAGCCGTTGCCGGAGCTGGCGGGAAAAGGATACTATTATCCATGTCTGGAATATCATGAGCCGATCGCATCATGGTGCAGGCAATATGCGGCAGATTGGGGTGAATTTCTGTCAACGCAAGACAGCTGGAATAATGAATACTATGAACTGGCCTGCCGCGATGAGGCATTTGGCATGACTAAAGGATGGTATGCAGATTCTAATATCTGGGGGAGTTTTAATGAATGGTTTTCGCGGCACCTGACAGACGAATCCCAAAGACCTCTTGCAGATGCAGATATTATTTCTCCTGCGGATTCTACACCGCAGGGAGTATGGGAGATCGATGAAAACTCTCAGATCGAAACAGGAGTTAAGCTGAAATCATCTGAATTCTACAGTGTTGAACAACTCATAGGTGAAGACAGTGAATATGAAACCTGTTTTGCTAACGGAACCATGACCCATACCTTCCTTGATGTCAACGACTATCACAGATATCATTTTCCTGTTGACGGCAAAATTCTGGAGGTACGAAAAATCCCTGCTCTCGATGCTGTCGGTGGTTTGGTCGCATGGAATCCTGAAGCCCAAAAGTATATGTTGTATGACGAAAATCCGGGCTGGCAGTCAATTGAGACCAGAGATTGCCTGATCATGGATACTAAATACGGTCTTGTGGCCATTCTTCCGATCGCCATGTCTCAGGTCAGTTCCTGTAACTGGGAGGACATCGTTATCGTCGGAGCCAAGGTTAAAAAGGGTGATCCAATGGGATATTTCCTGTTCGGGGGCAGCGATATCGTTATGATCTTCCAGAGCGGAGTTTCTCTCAAGCTGGCATCTAAAGAGCATATTCTGATGGGAGAACCATATGCAGAGGTGATAAAGTAATTTATATCGCAGGGAATTATGCCTGAAAATATTCCCGAAAAGCAGAATATTTCAACCGGATCAGCCAAGCGCTGACTTATTGTCGATATCCGCCATGTTTTCCGGATTGATACCATTTAAGAAGCAGAGTTCACGGAATACCTTCCTGATCTCTTCCCTCACCTTCGGATCATTTGTATCAATATTATCCTCGGGTTTTATTCCGAGGCGGTGTCCTGCGACAAAAGTGCTCTGGACAAGCATGGCTACGACAAATGTATTGAAGGAGTACTGTGCCTTGTTTTTTTCCTTCTCCACAGGCGCATTTGAAAGCGCACCGGTACTGACTTTTCCTGTTTCCACTGTTTTTCCGGTTTCGATTATATCCTGTTTCTTTCTTCTGTACGCCCGGACATTTTCATCAAATTCTGACATGACCGCACCTCCCTATGCTTCCATTATTCCCCGGACAGTGTATCCGTCGAGAATTATCCTGTCCCTGTCATCAAGTATCGTACTGAGAAGTTTCAGGGTGTTCTCATTCATGGCGATAAATGATACGCGGTAATCCTCCGGATATCTGCTCAGTATCCGGTCCCCGGTAACGGCGATCAGTTTGGCGGGGCAGACCGGGTCCTGAGTAAAATTAATCAGCAGCATCACCGTGATCATTTTTTCTGCCGGGTTGTCCGAAGCCAAAAGGCAACCGACTATCTTTTCATCTTTAACGCACACAAAACTGATATCCGGAGAACTGAGGAAGGTGAAATCGGTAAAACCCGCCTGTATCACATTCTCCCTTACAGATTCTTTCATGCTCGTTGAAAGATCTCCCCAGGATATTCCTTCATACGCTTCCATGACCTTGCTGTTCTTGTTCTTCTGATGCCCCCTGACATAATCTGAAGTTAAAATATCCTTAAGCATGAAGGAATAGATCGGATATTCAGACCTTGTAAGGAACCCTCTCTCCAGAAGGAAGTGTTTCAGGATTCCGGTTTCAGTATACTCACTTTCCGGAATGTCTCCGGATTCATCCCACCGGTCATCATTTTCCGTGGCCGGATCGACTGTCCATGTATCAGCCTCCTCTTTTTCGGTATCCTCGCCCCAGAAACAGACATCGATGAGTTTAAGTCCGGCAGCCTTTGCCATATCCCTGATGCCGTTCAGCATGCAGGAACCCGCTCCCTTTCTGCGATGCTCCGGCTGTACGTACATCCACTGAATCTCCAGTACACCCTCCTCTTCGTTCGGGAAAACCACGGAGATTCCAAGGACCATATCCTCCTCGCCCGTTTCATCTATGCAGACTGTTCCGAGAAGCTCTTTCCTGTCCGTAAAAACATCAGGAAGCATATCCTGAACATCCCGCAGGTTATCTTTTGTGATCAGTTTCAATCGCATAAAATCTTCCTTCCTCATTTCTCCATAAGAATTCATTATCTTTTCTACGACCCCTGACACTTTATATCTTTAATACAAAACTATACACCGCTGTATTTCCGGCTTATCAGAACCCGCTTTTCTCATTTCTATTATCATATCAGATATTCTCAAAACCAAGTATATATTTTGTTACGGACATAATGGCATGTCCCGGAAGCGGTGCAGCCGGATAGAAAGGAAAACGAAAGGAAAACGAAGGTACTGATTCCGTTGAAAAACAACGGGTTTTATGATAAAGTCAGAATGCGGTAAATTATAAATAAATGCAATTTTATATTGCGTTTACTATAATTAATTATAAAGTAGTTTTCCGTTGATAAAACCGCTGATTTTAAGGGTTGGGAGGAATGGAAGGGTTATAACAGAAGGGGATTTGAATGTACGATCTCCTTTAGCGTGACGGGAGGTGACATTACGATAAGAACGGAAAATGCAGGAGTGGCAGTTGAAAACATGATAACGCTTGCAAAGGACGAAAAAACCGTTTATGCGGCTATTACAGGAGATCAGTGCACAATAACTGATATCAGGATTTCACAATAACGGGGCAGAAGGCAGCGGGTTTGGTCTTATGTATATAAGTTCCCGGTCCGGCTCGTCTATTTAAACAGGGTATTTTTACAGTTCTGTGACGGAGGCAGGAAATTATGAGAAAACATATGTTGAAAATAAGTGTTTCGATGCTGATGGCTGCAGTGCTGGCTGTAGGAGGTGTCCCCTCCATGATGCCGGGAGCAGGAAACTCAGGATATGAAGTAATGGCAGCCGAAAAGCAGGATACTTCGTTTTTTGAAGCCCAGGGCCTTTCGGAGATGACAGAGACATCCTTTACCATGAAGACCTCATTGGGTGAATCGAAGACAGGGAAATATGTAAAGGATGTAGAGATCCCAGTCGAATTTATCTTTAATGGTGAGAAGCCCGCGTCGAAGTCCGGTTATAAGACTGTAAGCGCGACCTTTAACTATGATGTTTCCGTTGCAGAAGGTAAATACGGCGTGTATGGATATTACAGTGCCTTTGACAGAGACAGCGGGATAAATCTCGAATCTGCCGGGGCGAAGGAATTTGGTGCATCGGTAAGTACCGAATCGAATCATGATAAGTACCCCCTTTACAGCTTTACGATCACCGTGACCTGTCCCGAGGATTATTACGGGACCATGTTTTATTGCGGTTACGAGAACGAGGAACTGTATCAGGCAGAAAAAAAACTGGATGTGGAGCATAATTCCTACAGGATAGATGAGCTGCCGAATTTTGAAAAGAACGGAAAGAATTATTATTTCTTCAGGGGCAGCGACAGGACCGAAGTAAAAAAGCATTCCCTGAACAAGAGGGATATACAGGAAACTGTTCAGTGTACCGCAAAAGGAACGGTCAAAACCGGGGAGGCTTCCGTAAGCTTTAAGGAAGAAGGCGGAAATGTCCTTTTAGTTGAAGACTCCGCAAAGCTGCCCGAAGGAGCTACAGGCAGAGGATATTCTGTTGTGCTTGACTCCGGGGCATCGCCGGAGATCACGATATCCATGGATGTGAAGGAGCCGGAGAAGGGACTTGACACAAGGATAAAAATAGGACTTCCCTATGTGGATAAGTACGGAGAGGAAGGCTTTCTGTGGGTGCCTCTTGAAACCGCGCGAAAGGGCGGAACCGTTACGGCTTCGGCGGACCTGCGTGAATTTAAGGGGGCTGTCGATGATTTTATGTTCAAAGGGAGCTCATCTTTTGAGGATGATACCATTGATTTCGGAAGAAGGCTGACGGATATCTCCGATGCGAAGAAAATCGGAGTAACGTATGCCGTCAGGTTCTTCAGTGAAAATGTTTATCAGGTATTATCCCCCCACAAAAAATTCTCAGTTAACATTCCGGATTCGATGTTTAACGATGATACCGGGGCAAAGAGCGGTAAGTTAAGGATCGAGGATGCACAGAGGATCGGAGAGGACCTGGAGGCGCTCCTTGATGAATATAAGGAGGATTTTGTAAAGAATACCCGCTCAAAATGGCCGGTACAGGTGGAGAACATAAACTATAAGGATGCAGAGGGAGGATACGGAGGCTTTGCCACCGATCTGGCACTGACACAGAACAGATGCATTCTGTATCTCAAATTTTCAAGCCTTGATAAAGGCTATAAGAACAATGATAAGTATGATAACAATTCCTGTCTTATGTACCACGTTCTGGCTCATGAAATGTTCCATTTCATCCAGTGGGAGTATACAAACAAAGCGCTTCGTTCCCTGTGGTTTGATGAGGCGACGGCAGTCTATTACGAGGATGATAAGGGCGATAAGGCAGGGGAGAATACGAAGAACAATTATAATCTCGATGCGCTGCGCCAGTATAACGGAATAACTCCCGCGACCACCTTTTTTACCGGACAGGAGGCGGCGGAGCAGGATGGATACGGCAGAAAAGCTCTCATAGAATATCTGATAAAAACCTTTGGTGATGATTTCATGCCGAAGTTTATGCCCGATTACACCGTCAAATCCTCGGGAAAGCCCATGGAGGATCTCATCACGAAGCATACGGGAAAGACAATGGCTGAGCTTACCAGGGATTATTACGATACTCTCGTGGCAAAGGGTGAGCTTAAGGGAAAGTTTACCGAACCCTGGGAGATCTGCATGGGTGTTGTGGACGGATACAAGACCCCGATGGGGGAGGATCTTTACACAAAAATGGAATATACCGGCAAGGGAACCGAAAAGATATCCTTCCCTCTGCCGCGTTACGGGGTACATTTCGTGTCGATCGAACCAAAGAAGCTTCCGGCGAACTTTTCAGGCTTTAATATTTCCCTTGATACGGAAAACACCAGTGCGATCCTGTTTGACATAAACGGTGAGGATTACAGTGATATCACGGCTTACCGTTCCTGGGAGTATGAGTTTGAAGATTTCTTTCTGGACGGACACAGTTATCTTCTGATGGTCATAAACGAATCAGCGACCCATTACGGCGGAGGGATGCTTGGGAGCAAGGCATCCATATCGGTTTCCGTCAATGACATGAATGAGGGGAAAAGCGGATCTTTCCCCGATAAGGCAAAGAATATGCCGGAAGAATTCGAAGGATATGCGTCAATACGGGAAATAAAGAATCTCGGGGCGTTGAAGTGTTACGAATATAAAGATGTCGAAGCCGTTGCCAGGGTATCGTACAGTGAATCGACAGAGAAGATGACCGTGACGATAACCGGTGAGGATGGGGAAAGCCTGTATTCGGAAAAATTAAGTTATAATCCTTCCAGTGGCTTTGGGACAGCGGCTGACAGCTCGCTGCAGTTTGAAAGGGGCGATTATGAGACCGGAGGGGATTATATAACCATGAGGCTCCATGATAATTACGGCACAGGAAAGCTCTGCATGGTATTTGAGGGCTTTGCCGATACCGTGGAGCAGGAGGAGGAAAAACCCTTAAAAACCGATTATTCGGGTTCTTACCGATCCGAAGAGGAGCCGGAGGAGGATCACGGTTATGGAATAACGGCTTTCAGGGATGCATTCCATAATGCATTTAATGAGGCGGTAGTCTCTGTTAACAGTGACGGATCCTTTAGCGGAACAGGAAGCTACAGCGGATCGTTTTCCGATACCATGGAGTGGAATCCGAGCTATTCCTCTGGAACACAGGACTTAAACGAGAGCGTTTCGGCTTCCGTTACTATAAGCGGAAGGCTTAATGAAGACGGAGAGGGTATCTGCAAGGTGACGGGAAATGCTTCGGTAAACGGGGATTCTTCGGGCAGGGCCTCAGGCTATGATACCGGAGAGTATCACAGCGAATCGACAATGAGCGAAACATGGAATTATTCCTATACGCTTTCAGCCGAAGCCTCTGCTGAAATGACAGAATGGGAGAATAAAGACGGCGACTATGTTCCGGCACTTTTCATAAATGTTGATGAAGATGTGAAGGTTTCCGGGAACTTTACCGAGACAACGGATGTAACTTATCCCAACAGCGACCGTATGGAGGATGAACATAAGCAAAGCAGTGATCCCGTAAGCAATAAGGACTGGGCATTCTCGGGACTGTATATCTATTTAAAAAAATGATGATCCGGTCGTAGATCGGATCGACGCAGTAAGATGGGGAGCGGAAAGAACCGCTCCCCCTTTGTTTTCAGCATAGTATGGAATTTACAGGGAACCTGTTTAAAGAAAAAGTTTCTGAAGCCTTCCTCACCGTAGCAGAGCCCGTGCATCAAAAGCCCGACATTGTGTGGCTCTGACAGGAAGTCCTCCGCCCCTGAAAGATCAATCAGCCTTTTCCTGAGACTGCATCAGGTCATTTCTTTTCCCGACACAGAAGGTGCCTACAATATCGCCAAACACGTTGTTGGCTGTATTTAACGGATCAGTTATTGCATCTATTCCTATAAACAGGGCAAGTGCTTCCATCGGGATGTGAAACTGCAAAAGAAGGACCGACATGCATATGGTTGATACGCCGGGCATTCCCGGTGCGCCGAAGGACAACAGGATAATGGTTACGATCAGAGCTCCCGTATCTCCGTCTGATAATTCGACCCCGAATGTTTTTGACAGAAAAAGGAAAGCTATAGTCAGTACTATAACAAATCCGTCCATATTTATGGTGGCCCCGAGCGGAATTGAGAATGAAAACAGCTTCGGAGAAATTTTGAGCTTTTTGTCGCAGGTTTCCATCGTAAAGGGCATGGCGGCGCTGCTTGAAGATAATGCAAACGCATTAAGCCATGCAGGAAATGCATTTTTCAGAAAGGCAGCAGGATTACTCTTTGTCATGATCAGAACCAATGTAAGATAGAAGGTCATCATCAGGATCATTCCGAGGAGCAGGCAGAGGAAGAGGGACAGCAGGGATCTGATCACCTGAAAATCCATTGTCAGGACCATTGAGCCGATAAAAGCAAATACAGCAACCGGCAGGCATTTTGTTATTGCGGTAGCGACCCGTAAGAATAATTGATTTGCTGTTGAAAGAAAAGAGGCGATCTTCTCGGTCTTTTCACCCATGAGCGGAACAACTCCGCCAACCAGTATTCCCAGGAAGATAAGCTGTAATGTGGCGGAATTTACAAAAGCCCCGAAGAAATTAGAAGGAACTATATCAATTAATGTATCAAGGATGCTTACCATTTCCTGGCTCTCGACCACTTCCGTTTCACTTATCATATATGAAAATTCACTGAAGTTTCCGGGGGATATGATATTATATGACACCAGGGCTACAATTGTGGCTACAAGAGTGGTGGCCCCGTAAAAAGCCATTACTTTTACGCCTGTCCTGCCAAATTCACTCAAGTCGGTAATGGAAGAAACAGAAGCTGCGATCGAAAAGAAAATAAGAGGTCCGATAACTGTCTTCAGAGCATTCAGGAATATAGTCTTAACGGTCATAAAGACATAGTCATTTACCGGTCTGTAAACAGTCTCCGGAAGAGCAAGTCTCATAACGGTACAGATTATTACGGCAAGCAGCATGGAGGTAAGAACATGTATCAGATTTTTCTGACTTGATACTCCCGCAACGATTTCAATCTTATTTATTCCGTTCCGGTAGCTGTGGCGAAGGATATCCCGATTCGCGTTCATGATCATGTTTCTGATAGCTGCTTCTGCATTCGGAGCAGATTCAAAGCTGTCATAATCTATTCCGGAATCCAGATTATCCACCCTGACCGCTTCCGGGCTTTTTCCCATAATGGTTATCGTGGTCTTCCCGAGAAACTTTTTTATCCTGATAATGATCTTTTCATCTTTTTGAACACTCTTAAACAATTCGACAAGACATTCCTCTGCTAAGAGCATTGCTTTTAAAGTGTCTTTTCTGTTTATCCTGCATAAGGTCAGTTTTTCTTCGATAAACTCTATGGCTTCCGCCAGATTTTCGTTTTCCGGTGACAACTTTGCTGAAAAATCCTTCATGTGTACCTCCTTACAGATTTTCCTGAGAACAGCCGGTGAGTTTTCCCGGATACGTAAATATATAACAGAAAAACGCTGATCAGGCGTTTCATCAGGGAAGCGCTGATTAAAGCGATTCCTTAGCTATAACCGCTATCATAGTAAAATCATCACTGTGCCGATTTGCTTTAACAAATGTCGAACAGAATCATTTCCTTACTGCGCCGATTTACGGAGTAAATCGAGCGCTTAGGCACGAACTTCAGTTCGTGCCGATTTGGTCAGCTTTACAGACCAAATCATTACCTTACTGCGCCGATTTGCGAAGCAAATCGAGCGCTTAGGCACGAACCTCAGTTCGTGCTTTTGCCCCTGATATCATATATATATCATATTCTGCGGGATGAGTAAATGAGATAAAGCGTTAAATGAGAACTGTCTGATCAGGATCTTAGCATGGAAGCAGCGTTGATTTTGTTGAAAAATAACGGATTTTATGGTACAGTTGTGCAGTACCGTTTATCATAAAGCTGTTTAATACGGCTCCAAAGAGCTGCATCCGCATATACCGGATAACGGAGAAACTTGGGTCTTCGGCACACCGGTTCCTTTTGCAGACAGGAGGAGAAGAGATGAGTAAGTTAAAACCGGCGCAGTATACAAGTGAAGATGTTATACGCCTGTATAGTGAACTCGTTGATGCCATAATCGTGGTTGATAAAACAACCGACAAATACCGTGCACTGATCAGACGAGGATTGTTTGCAGATCTTTTTGACGAAGAAGGAGACTACAACGAGCTTATACAGACACTTTTAATCCATCTGAACACTGCTTCCGAGAGGCTTGCGGAGGGCTATCAGGCATTTCTCCCGAATTACGGAACCTTTACCCGCAAATACAGCAGAAGACTTAAAATTGTCGTTGATGAAGGTGAAAAGGCCCATATTGTACAGATGATGGTCTATCCGCTTGTGGATGAAGACGCGTATATGCTGATCATGGACGAGCTCGATCCGCAGGAGAACGAGGAGGAGAACAGGACCTACCGGAAAGTCGAGACCATAGAGAAGACCTTCCTGTTCTCAATGTATATAGACCTTGTTGAAGATACAACGGGAAGCCTTAACATATCCGAGATATCCGAAGAGGATGTTCAGGCGGAGCTTAAATATACAGACTGGAGAAACATGATCGTAAACGTTATCGGCAAGGATGACCAGGCT
>JAIKXO010000116.1 GCA_024684065.1 Lachnospiraceae bacterium | reverse complement strand
TTTGAGAGAAAAGGCTCCCTGGGTTAAGATCATAGTCGGAGGGGCTGTGATGACACAGGAATATGCCGACAGGATAGGGGCGGACTGCTATGCCGCGGATGCCATGGCTACGGTGAGATATTCCCTTGAGGTCGCAGAAGCCTTGCAGGATGTTAAGGATATGTAAGAATTTTGGGAAACGCTGATTAAAGCGTTTCCCGCGCGAAATCCGCGGGCACGAAGTGCCCTTCCTTGGCGGATTTCTGCGCATCCTGCCGGATGCTAAGGAAAAACTGAATTAATCAGTTTTTCCTTAGCATCCGGCGGTAATGATCCGGTCTGAAAACAGACCGGATCGGCATAAACTAAAGTTTATGCCAAAGCGTACGATTTGCTTCGCAAATCGGCGCAGTGAAGCGTTGAACGGATATATGTATTGTCAATTCCGTATTGGTCTTTATTCATTCGATCAGTATCTTGTCCGGGCTCGAAATGTTAAGGATCTGTAACAATTTTGTAACAATTCAGGACTGAAAACTTGACAAAGCCCGGAGGGGGTGTTATATTATCATAAGCGTAACAATTTTGTAACATTTTTATCAGGAAAAGATTTACTGATCAGGGGGGGAGAATGTTGCGGAGAGGGTTGATTTCGTCTTAACAAGTCCGGTTTGGGACGGGCTGTATGAAATCCGGCTTCAGATTCCGGTTTCAGGATCATAACGGCCAGTTCTTTAATGATCGGATATTTTGGAGGATTCATTATATATGAGGAAGACAATTAAAGTCGTAGCAAGCCTGGTGGTCGGGTCTTTGATCCTTACAGGCAATGTCAATGCAGTAAATGCTGCTACGGCCTCTTCTATTTTACCTACCGAAGGGAGCATATTAGCGACCGGAGATGGCGTATCTCTTAGTGATATCAAAGCTTCTGTAGCCAGAAACGAGGCAAAGAAAAAGGCACAGGAAAATCATTCCACTTCAGTTAAAAGCGCATCATCGACCGTGGCTCTGACCGCAAGTGTCGAGAACAGCGATCTGAATGTCTCGATCAAGGCGGAGACTCCGGCTTCAAAGGCTTTAAAGGAGGCTCAGGAAGCGGCAGCTGAAGGTATCGAATCTTCAAGCGCAGGGCTTACAAATGAAGCCCAGATGATAATTTCAAATACCGAGGACGGCACGATCGTGCCGACTGCTACCACTGTTATAACCGAGACCTCAAATATAGAAGGATTAAATCCTGAACCGGCAGCTGAACAGGAACCTGTTGCCGAAGCTTCAGCGGAACCTTCACAGGAGCCTGCAGAGGCTGTTACGGAAGAAACGCAGGAAGAGAATTCAGAAGAGAACCCTGCAGAGGAGCAGGAGACAGAGCCCGAAGAGCTGGTTTCGGTCCAGACAGGAGAAATACATACAATATCGGTGGATATAGACGCGATCAGCAACAGTGCCGAAGAAGATCTTGTCAAAAAGATCATAGCCGAATGCGACGGATTTGTTAATGTAAGACAGGAGCCTTCTGAAGACAGTGAGGTTGTCGGAAAGCTGTATAATCATTCCGCAGGTGAATGGCTTGACAAGGACGGCGACTGGTATAAGATAAGCTCCGGAAATGTTGAAGGTTATGTAAAGGGTGAGTATGTTGTCACCGGACAGGCTGCTGTGGAGCTTGCAAAGCAGGTAGGAGAAAGAGTTGCCGTTGTTCATACCACCACTCTTAAGGTAAGGGAACAGCCCAGTCTTGATGCTCCCGTACTGGGACTTGTACCTGACGAGGACAGACTGACGGTTCTGGAAGAGACCGAAGAATGGGTCAAGGTCTCCATAGAAGAAGGTGACGGATACGTTTCCAAGGAATATGTATCGCTGTCAACCGAGTTCCCGAAGGCTGAATCGAAAGCCGAGGAAGAGGCAAGACTTGCAAGAGAAGAGGCCGCAAGGCAGGCTGCGAATGCGGCGGCGGCGAAAGCCCAGCAGAAGAGGAATTCCAATAATGCGAATTCGGGAAAGAGTTCTTCCGGAAGCTCGGGCGGAGGAAGCTATGCGGTTACAGGCGGAGGCGGAGCAGGTTCAGCGGTTGCGAACTATGCACTCCAGTTTGTCGGAAATCCGTATGTATACGGCGGAACGAGCCTTACAAACGGTACCGACTGCTCAGGCTTTACAATGGGTGTATACAGGAACTTCGGCGTTTCCCTTCCTCATTCGTCAGGTGCACAGAGGAGCGCAGGATATAGCGTAGGAAGCCTGGCAAATGCCCAGCCCGGTGATATAGTATGCTACTCGGGCCATGTTGGAATATATATCGGCGGAGGACAGATAGTACACGCAAGTACTGCTAAGACCGGTATTAAGGTTTCGAATGCGGGATACAGGTCAATACTTGATGTAAGAAGAATCTTCTAAATCATAATGATGTCCGAAACTCCGGCTAAAAGCCATGCGCTCTCGCGCGGCTGCCGCCGGATCAGCTGAATAAAGGCATATGGTAAAGCTCTTGGATCTTCAGAGATTCAAGAGCTTTCTTGCACCATGCACGATAAAATGATATACTGATTTCAGTAATGGAAAAGTATCACAGCCGGAAATGAGCCGGTCTGAAAAACAGACCGGGCTTATTCAGGCGCAGGCACTGATATTTATGGGGTCTTTGCCTTTGCGCCGTTCTATCAAAAACCGCATGTTTAAAAAATACGTGATTATCCGAAGGCTGCCCGGTACCTTTATAAAGCAGGTATGGATGGTCACAGGAGAAGGAAAGGAGAGGCAGTTATGAAATTCGTGATTGTCGGAAAGAACATTGAGGTTACGGATAATTTAAGAAGCACAGTGGAGGAGAAGATCGGAAAGCTCGAGAGGTACTTTACTCCGGACACTGAAGCCAAGGTTACCATGAGTGTGGAGAAGGACAGGCAGAAGATCGAGGTTACGATCCCTGTAAAAGGAAGCATAATAAGATCCGAACAGGTTTCCAATGATATGTATGTCTCGATCGATCTTGTGGAAGAGATCATAGAAAGACAGCTCAAGAAATATAAAAATAAGATCGTAGATGTAAAAAGAGAAGAGGGAACCAGCTTTAAGCAGGAATTCCTGGATGAGGATTTCGAGGATGAGGACGAGATAAAGATCGTACGTTCAAAGAGGTTTGATGTTAAGCCCATGTATCCTGAGGATGCCTGTGTGCAGATGGAACTGCTGGGACACAGCTTTTATGTATTCTGCAATGCAGAAACCGATCAGGTCAATGTTGTATACAAGAGAAAAGGAAACACATACGGACTGATTGAACCTGAGTTATGAATAAAAGGAGTAACTCGGGTCCAATATGGTTAATTGAGCCCGAGTTATAGATAAGGACAGGATTTACTGGCGTAAATCCATTGCTGCAAATGATTTTGTTCTGCCGGCTGCATTTTCAAGCGGCCGGCAGATTGCTTATCAGACTGTTTTCAGGCGTTTGGGCCGGTGAAATAAATATGGATAAGATGATCTTTTCTCCTGCAGAGATTGAAGCGGAGAGTATGAGGATAATTGAGGAAGGGCTCAGGGAGAGAGGCTTTTTTTCAGATCACGATCCGTCAGGACCTGAGCTTGCGATCATTAAAAGAGTGATCCATACGACGGCTGACTTTGAGTTTGCGGAGACCCTCAGGTTTACGGATGCTTTTTCCGATTCGGTTTCGGACTTATTTAAGGCCTGCAAAGATAAAGCCGGGGTATCCCCGTGTCATATAATTTCCGATACGAACATGATTTTGGCCGGTCTTAGCAGGCCGGCTATGAGCAGGCTCCAAACGGAGGCAGTCTGCTATATGGGAGATGCAGAAATCGCAAAAGAAGCAAAGGAAAGAGGAGTTACCAGGGCTATAGTTTCCATCGAGCATGCTGTTTCTCTCTATCCCGAAGGAATCTATCTTATAGGAAACGCCCCTACGGCACTGATAAGGCTTTCGGAGCTTATCAGGGAAGGGAAGGCTTCCCCGAAGCTTGTAGCGGGGGTCCCGGTGGGCTTTGTGAATGTATTGGAAAGTAAGGAGACGGCATTGTCTGTCTGTCTTGAATACTCTGTCCCTGCAGTCCTTTCCATGGGAAGAAAGGGAGGGAGTACAGTGGCAGTCGCTGTTATGAACGCTATTATGTATGGTTTCCTGCGGTAGAAATCGGAATTTTTCGCAGGAACTTTGCGTTTTACGGAGCTTGCCTCTGCTTCCTGCAGCGCCTGGCCTGATATGATTATCGATTGTCCGATGAAAATCAATAATCTATATGATGAGCTGAATATGGATGTTTATACCTTTGAAGATGGAAAAACCTTAAGATGCGGATATACTACCGGGACAACGGCGGCCATGGCCGCGCTTTCCTCGGCCAGGCTTCTGTTAACGGGAGAAAAACTGAATACAGTGTCGGTAATGACGCCGAAAGGCATAGCTGTTTCGGCGAAAGTGGAGGTTTCAGAGCTCTGCCGGTACTCGGCAGGGGATGTTTCCGGTGCTCAACCTGTTCAAAAGTCAGATTATACAGAACCTTTATACTCAGAAGGGTGTATGCCGGATAATTCGGGAGGAGAAAAAAGGTATGCCGTCGCAGCCGTAAGAAAGGACGGAGGGGATGACATAGACAAAACGAACGGGCTTCTTATTTATGCAAGGACGGAGCTTAAGGATGAACCGGGAGTTATCATAGAAGCAGGCGAAGGGATAGGGATCGTTACAAAACCCGGGCTGTCGGTTCCCGTTGGGAAACCCGCCATAAATCCGGTTCCGAGAAGGATGATCGAGGAGGCTCTCACTGGTGAGCTTATGAAGTCGGGAACGGACAAAGGGATAATATGTACGATCTATGTGCCTGACGGAAAAAAAACCGCGGAATATACTTTCAACCCTAACCTTGGCATAAAAGGCGGGATTTCTATCATAGGAACCTCCGGAATAGTCGAGCCGATGAGCAAAAAGGCCTGGGCAGAGGCTGTACGTCTTGAGATCAGGCAGAAAGCGGCTCTCGGAAACAGGAAAATAATACTGACTCCCGGTAATTACGGGCTTGATTTTATTAAAGAATTATTTGACGCCGTAAATCTGGCGGCAATACCGCAAAGCAGCCTTCATAAGCACGATCCGGAAGAAATTCCTGTAAAAGACCTGTCAAAGCAGACTTCTGACCGGACTGATGCGGCTTTTTTTAAGAGAGCTTCAGCTGATGAAATGGCTGATGCCCCTGTCGTTGTGTGCTCTAATTTCATAGGGGAGGCCATAGATGAGACGATCTCCGATGATTTTGAGAAGGTGTTTATCATAGGGCATGCGGGAAAGCTTGTAAAGCTTGCCGGGGGGATTATGAATACCCATTCAGGGATGGCCGACTGCCGTATGGAGCTTATCTGCGCCCATGCGGCGATATGCGGGGCGGATACACAAACCTGCAGGCAGATCATGGAGCTTACTACAACGGATGCTGCCTTCAGCTTCCTTGAAGACCGTTCACAGGAACTGAGAACAAAAGTTATAGGATCGCTTTACCGGAAAATAGAATATCATCTGGGTGAGCGGGTAAGAAAGCATGAGAAGGACAGCAGTATCAGGATTGAGGCGGTTATGTTTGTAAAACATGACGGAAGGAATATACTCCTTTAAATCTGATGATGTAAAAATAATATTTTCGGGCGCAGGGTTTTAGCACGAGGTCTGAGGATACATCATCTGTTTCTGGCAAAAACTCTGTGTGAAAAGGAAAGAAGATTTGGTACATTTCGTGGGAGCCGGTCCGGGAGCGGAGGATCTGATCACCGTAAGGGGAGCCGGATTACTTAAGGAAGCGGATATCGTCATATATGCGGGAAGTCTTGTCAATCCCCTGATCTTAGGGCTTTGCAGAGATGATGCAAAGCTTTATGACAGCGCCGGGATGACGCTTAAGGAGGTAATAGAGCTTATTTCGGATGCGGAGTCGCAAAGTAACGGCATTCGTATTGTAAGGCTCCATTCCGGAGACTTCGGGCTGTACGGGGCTGTAAAGGAGCAGATAGCGGAGCTTAAAAGGCTTGGGATAAGCTATGACCTGACCCCGGGGGTATCAAGCTTTAACGCGTCAGCCTCTGTCCTGGAAACCGAGTATACTCCGGCGGGGATAAGCCAGAGCGTGATAATAACAAGGATGGAGGGAAGGACTTCTGTCCCTGAGAAAGAAAAGCTCAGTATGCTTGCTTCCCACGGTGCTTCAATGGTGATCTTTCTGTCCATGGGGCTTATAGGCAGGGTGCAGGAGGAGCTTTTACGGGGCGGAGCCTATGATGACGATACGCCTGCCGCTATTGTATACAAGGTTACCTGGAAGGAAGAAAGGATCTTTAAGTGCAGGCTTTCAGAGCTTGAAAAAACGGCGAAGGAAAACGGGATAAGCAGGACGGCGCTTATCATAGTAGGGGACTTTCTTGGCGACGGCTTTGAGACAAGCAGGCTTTATGCGGATGATTTTTCGACAGGATACAGAAAGGGAAAAAAAGCCGGCGGTATCAGGATGATAGCCTTTACCGACCGTGGGGAGGCACTGGCGTTTAAGATCAGGGACGGATTGATTCAGAATCCCCATTCCTTTCATAGCGGTCCCGGATCAGAAAAAAAATCCTTAGGTGAAGCAGAGGATTCATGTACCATTCCGGTCATAAACAACGATAAAAAGAGATCAGAGACCATCACGGAAGAACCTTATATTTCCGTAACAAGAGGCGGAAGAGATATCACGCTTGAAAATTGGGTAAAGCAGAATTTTTATGAAGCCGATGCTCTTGTTTTTATAGGAGCCCTGGGCATTGCCGTGAGGGCGGCGGCTCCTTTTATCCGGAACAAGGCCCATGACCCTGCGGTCGTTTCGGTGGATGAGGCCGGAAAACATGTTATTTCGGTGCTTAGCGGGCATATAGGCGGGGCCAATGAGCTGTCTGAAAGAATAGCGGAGATCACGGGCGGGGATGCCGTGATCACAACGGCAACCGATCTGAACGGGAAATTCGCGGTGGATAACTGGGCAAAGGAGCAGGAGCTTGTCATCATAAATCCCGAAAAAATAAAAAGCATATCATCTGCTGTACTTAAAGGGCAGGAGATCCTGTTTGAGAGCCTGTATCCTATTGACAGAGAAGGGAATCTGCTTCCGGCCGCTTTCCGGGATACTGATTCATGCGTATCATCTGAGGCTTTAAATGGTATAAATCAGAAAAAAGCTGTAAACAGAGATTTTTACAGATATATATTTAACGGGGATGAATTTACAGAAGCCTGCGGAACAGATCTTCAGGGATCAGCAGCCGCCGCTTTGGATCTGCCGCTTGTATATATCGGCGTGAAGGATACGGATAAGGACTGCCTTAAGCTCTGTCCCAAAAGAGGCGCTCTCGGCATCGGCTGCAGAAAAGGGACAGCCATGGAGCGGATAGAGACATCTTTCCGGAAATTTCTTAAGGATAACAGGCTTTTATACGAAAGCATAGGAATTGTTGCAAGCATAGACTTAAAGAAGGAGGAAGAAGGGCTTTTGGCGTTCTGTAAAAAGCATGGATTTAGAACGGTTTTTTACAGCGCAGAGCAGTTGAACGGTATATCAGG
>JAIKXO010000141.1 GCA_024684065.1 Lachnospiraceae bacterium | reverse complement strand
AACCAGTCAAAAGAACCGTCCCCGTGACTGATTATATCCGTTTCAGGATAACGTTCTTTTGGCGGATCTTGAAAGGAGTGCGTTGCTCCACTACTTCTCTGCAATAATCCAGAGTCTTCTGCATCTTATCCACGGCCTTCACCACGGATTGGTAGACGGCCTCGTCATCGGTCTCGCAGGATAGGATGAATGCGTCGTTGGTCATCTTCATGCTTTTAATGGCCGCCAATTTCCTGTTCTCCATGATCTGCACTTCATCCGTAAGGGTGGTTATGTCGTAGAGAACGATTGGATTTCTGGTGGCAACCACGTCAATTTCATCCGCCAGCCTTATAAGGGCCGAAAGATAGGGCAGGCACACGGTATTCCCGTTTGGAAGCTTATGGGCCGAAGGATATTCTTTTTCGTCAAAAAGATCCGTCTTTCTGTGGCCGCGGACTATCTGTTTTATTGCAAAAAGATGCTCCTCGGAAGGGAAATCAAAGAGCCCGGCATACTTTTCCACAAAAAGACCGCTGAACTCATTGTGATAGGTCCTGACAAAATCAGCCCTGTCAGCATTGGGATTTTGGGACGTAAAGGCCTCATGATCTACTTTCGCCTCGAATTCCTCGAAGTCTTTTTCACTTATTCCCATGCCGGAGTCGTGGAGATAACATCCTACCAGAAGGATGTAGATCTCATCGGCATTCAGCTTTTCGATCTGGTCTTTTCCTATGAGCCTGTTGCAGGAGGCTATGACGGTCATACTGTGAAACTCGGAATGGTCCGTATATTCGGGGAAAAGAAGCCTGTAATTTGACAGTATGTTCTGTGTTGAAAAAACGGTATCCCTGAACCTTGAATGGAGCTCGGGGCTCAGCTTGCGAAGCCTTTTTTCCAAAAGATATTCAAAGTCGGCTCTGGTTGTGAGGTCATCTTCTTTGATGGTTACGGTAAGGACATTAAGCCCCAGCATGTTCCGGTAATCAACGTCATCCGCTATATCCATGACCATTCTGATGCCTATGTTGTCACTATCCTCTTCTTTCACCAGTTGGGCCATTTCCTTGGGGTTAAAAGGAACGCAGTCGTCTTTTATCCTGAGAACGATATCTCCGTTTTTGAACATCACGATCGTACTTAACGAATGATCTTTTCCGTCCGCATTAAAGCCGTGTGTCACAACGTTTCCGGCAATTTCTTCAAGACAGAGGGCTGCATAGTAAGAAGGCTTTTTATCCACGTCATGCCTAACGCAGAATGCCTGGATATCCGCAGAAGCTGCAGACACCTCTTCAAGGCTTCTGATGGAAATATCCATGCGATCCTCTTTGGCGACTCCAAAGCCGGGAGGAAGGAACATCCACTCCTCCATATTTCTTGGAACTCTTTTCCAGAAGATCAGAGCATATACAGGCACGGTAAGTATGGTCAATACGATCCCTATGGGATTTGACAGCCACACGCCCATGGCCCCCATGACAGGCGCCAGGATAAGTGCGGGAATGACCATGGAGAAAAATCCGTCGAAGGCGGACTGAATATTTACAAAAAGATTATGTCCCGCAGCCTGCAGGTAGTTGGTAAAGATCTGGCAGACCAGTATAAGGGGAATGCAAAGCGAATAGATAATGAACAGCTGATGGCACAGCTGATAAACGTTTGAGGTTTGGTCGGGGAAAAAGATAGATACGACGAAGCGGGATATCAGCAGCACAAACGCGGTAAAGACGCAGGCGACTGCCAGGGCTTTGGTAAAAACCAGCTTCAGAGTATTTTTCATGGAATCTATGTCTTCTTCGCCCACGAACACGCTGATGAGCATCCTGACAACGGAACCGTTACCAAGGCAATAGGCGATCAGGAAACCGCTGACCATGTTAAAGGCGGACAAAGCCGAAAGGCCGTCGTTACCGGAGTATCTAAGGAGCACTCTGTTGATGACTATACCCCTTATCGCAAGGCAAAATACCAGCATTGCTCCGGGAAAACCTATTTTAACAAGACCGGTAAGCTCACGCCACAGGATCTTTTTTACACCGTAACGGAGTTGCGCTCTCGCACTGAAATAATAGGGAACCAGGATCAGAAAATAAACTATGTTACTGATGGAAGTTGCAAGAGCAAGGCCCCATATACCCATTTTAAGGATACCGACAAGTGTGATATCCAGGGTCACATTGGATATGATCATGCCTGCGATGCCGACATATCCGCGTTTGCTCTGTCTTTCCATCTGCAAAAAAGCGGCGATCTGCTGAGCCAGCAACATGGGCACGATCCCTATGGCGTATCCCAGAATGTACCTCATAAGGCCGTCCTTCAGCTCCTGATTGGCTCCGAGAATGACGGCTATGGGCCCCGGAACGATAACGCTGAGGGCTGTAAGGAGTAATCCCACAATGAACGTCACGGTAAGATTAAGCGAAAAGATGCCTTCGGTTTTTTGAAGTTCTCCTCTTCCCATGTATCTGCCGCAGAGCACCGTCGTACCGCCCAGAAGGACCGAACCTATAGCGTTCATGACATTTACCATGGAAAAATAAAGACCGATGATCCCCACAGCATCGGCACCGATAAATCTTCCGGCCATGGTACCGTCTACGATGGAATTAATGGAACCCATGGCAAATATCAGGATCTGCACCGGCAGCATGGAAAAGAACAATCGTGATATGAGCTTGTCGGAGTTTGACATCATATTAGTCTCCACAGCAGTAGGAACGTTATCGGCAATTTAATCTTACTACGTATCATTCTACCATATCTGATAAGTCACGGGGACGGTTCTTTTGACTTATTCGATTATGTTATATTGCTCATCACCGGTAGCTTCATATAGAACCTGCGCTATTGTCTTTGCACTGTCTCTGTTTCCAAACGACGAGTATTTTTCTTTCAAGCCTGCAATCCCGTCATATTTCTTTAATTGTGGAAGCAGAGGAGCCATGTCCAAAAATTCTCTGTTGTGAAAAGACTCCCATATATAGTCTTCTATATCATCCCGCTCCCAATCATATATTCCCTCAAGCTGATTTGGCGTATATCCTTCGTAAGTCCTGGCATATCCTGAGTTTTCTATATTTTTCAGATGTTGGTATGCCGGGCTGTGCAATTCTTCCTTCTTTTCTTTCAAAAACACTCTGACGCAAAGGGTAACATTGGTAATGAACATTACAGCACACAAAATACTTAATCTCTTATATCCAATCATATAAAAGAAGGCAACGCCCATAACGGACACTATAGCTGTAATTATGTAATACTTCTTTCCATGTTTCATATATCTCCCTTACCATCTACAATCCGCATCAAATCTCCTTAGTACGTTAAGCCAGAAAACATTTTTCTCATCTTTCTATATAAAAAGATCTCAGCAATCCGTGGTTGAACACATTCGATCCTTTTGGTACTTCTTTGATGACATGGTACACATTTGCCACATCACCCATGGCAATGATCGTCATAAGCCAAAATATTATAGGTACAGCAATGTTATATGGCATTGGTATAAAATCCGGCAATATTAGCCATATGACAAATGGCATGATACCGAGAATAAACATCGGAGCCAAGCACATAACGATAAAGCGCTCCCTGCTTATCTCTTTTTCACAGTAAACAAAATAAGCACCTTGCTCTTTGGATTTCCAAATCTCCTTTACCGCATCCGCCGGATAAAAGAGCGCATGAATAATCTCGTGGACAAAGGTAAGCAGATAAACTAAAACTATAATAAGGACAAATGATACTACCACATCCAGTCCCATCGTCAGGTGATAATTCAGATCTTTAACCTTAAAATATGTTGCAGCAACCATAACCAAAAATACAGGGATCAGAATGAGCAGCCCTCTGCCAAATTCTCTCTGCAGATTGGAAACAATCCCATACTCAACGGCCCTGTCCGGAATGTCGCGCCGTTTGATAAGTTGATCATCTGAAACATAATTCCCTTTAAACACAATATTTAACACTGACACACCTCTGCATATACTGAAATATTACTTCCCATAACAAACAAAAATTCATTAAACAAATCAGCACAAAAGAAACATCGCAAGAACAAATACAAACAGGGCAGCGACAATAATGATGCTTATTCTCCAAAGAATGAATTTTTTGCTGTTTTTATAGTCGCTGTT
>JAIKXO010000127.1 GCA_024684065.1 Lachnospiraceae bacterium | reverse complement strand
TTTGTCTGATCCCCGCTCTCCCGGAATATTCCCTGCCATCCCTTCGGATGACGGTAGGAGCAGACCTTCGGACCGTGGAAAACGGTTTTTCCTTTTTTAATGACCGGTACCAGCTTTCTATAAAAAGCTATGCCCCTGTCTATCATCTCCCACTGTTTATCACTCAGCGAAAGCACATCTCCCGATAAACACATTCTCCCGAGGAAGGTATTTGCAATAGAATATCCTATCCTCTTCAAACTGTCCTCTTCCCTTATTACCGCCCATATCTGGCTCTGCCTTGGGAGTATGGCCCGGTGGAGATTGGCTGCGATGATTGGTATTTCCTCACATTCATGCGCATCGGAAAAGGAAGCCATGGAGCATTTGGACATCATGAGAGGCTCCAGCTTATGGCCTCCGGATGCACAGTTCTCTATAACGATACCCGGGATCTCCTTAAGGATCCTGTCCACAAAACAGGCCGAAGCCTCCGCGTTCTGCCTGAGACCTTCGCCAGGTGATTCCGCCCCGTCGCAGCCGATCCCCACGGTATCGTTACAGTCTATTTTCAGATAACCAAAACCGTACTCCTTCAGGGTTCCGATAACTTTACGGGAAAGATCCTTAATTACCTCATCCTGCCTTAGATCCAGAAAGCGTCTGGAAGTCGTCGTAAGCACCTTTCCGTCCCTTTTCAGGAGATGACCGGTATCCTGATACGCTTTCGAAGCGGATCCGACATTATCGATCTCAAACCAGAGTCCCGGCTTCATTCCGGCCGATCTGATCATATCCGTTGTTTTATCAAGGCCCTCCGGAAACAGCTCCTTTGAAACCTTATAATCCCCCATGGATATATCCCAGTTGACATCCGGCTCCTTATACCAGCCGCAGTCTATCACAAAATAGGAAAAACCTTTCCCTTTTATCCTGTTAACGATAGCCTCAATATTCTGATGTGAGGGATTTCCCCAGGTAGTACAGTATTCGTTAAAAAGCACGGGAAGACTCTGCTCCTCCTCCGGTCCCTTATCGACCGCTTCATCAAGAGCCGAGGTGAGCCTTTGGAATATCTCCTCCTCATCATCGCCGCCATACACGGAAAGATACGCTTCCGGCGTTTTAAAACACTCTCCAGGCGCAACGTTCTTCATCCAGTGACCGAATTCCCGGTCTGCCAGTCCCCCGGAGATCTGTACCTCTTCACCCCGTCTGTATACCTCCATCTGCCAGGAGGCATTGTGCGCAAGGGAGGCTCCCCAGAATATGTGATTTTGGGAATCTTCAAGAGCCATTATCGGAAAGAATTTATTGACCGCATAGGAACCCGTCGCCCCAAAACGTTCACATCTTACGGCGTGGCCTGCCCAGGAAGGTTCAAGCTGCAGGTCTTCAAGAGCGATGCTTTCCTTTCTTCCCTCCATGCTCCATACGCTTCTTAACCGGTGAAGCTTTAAGGTACCATGCCCGTCTCCGTCCATAAGGGGTGATATCTTCCCGAGGGAAAAGCTCGATAACAGCTCCGGATACGCGTCAGTATCTCCATTATTCTCAAACACGCAAAAGCTTTTAAGCGTCTTTTCTCCTTCCTTAAAGATCAGGTGATGCGAGACAGAATACCCCCTCTCATCCTTTAAAATGGTTACGATCTCTTTTTCATTCCCCTCCTCGGTTACACTCTGGGAATCGTATTTAAACCGGTTCGAATCCTTATCGGTCCTCATTGAGATCCCCGGAGAATAACAGCCCGTATAGATATCGCCCGCAAGCCTGACCTGTACGAGATGGTCCGAGTGGCAGTGGGCTTCATCTGTCTCCTTATCCTTTACACTAATACCCTCCGGAAGCAGAAGGAGCTCGATATCTCTGTTTTTTCCATCCAGGTAATACAGTGCCTGCATGTCTCCAAGTACATATTGCTTCATTAAACTTGTCATAATCTGATCAGTTTCCTCCATAATATCTGATTATGCCTGTAACCGCAGGCAGGTATGAACTTCCAAACAGGTTCAGGTGGTTAAGAAGGTGATACAGGTTATAGAGATCCCGTCTTTCCGTGTACCCTTCCTGCAGTGGATCAGTCTCATTATATGCCCTGTAAAAATCTGCGTGAAACCGTCCGAAAAGCTCCGTCATTGCCAGGTCAGCCTCCGGATGCCCCACATAGACCGCAGGATCTATAAGCCACGCCCTGCCGTCGGAACCGACGATATAATTCCCGGACCAGAGATCCCCATGCAAAAGTGCCGGCTTTACGGGCTCTGTAAGAAGCTCCTCAAGCCTGTCAAGAAGCCTTATAATACCCGCAAGCAGGCTCCTGTCGAAATACTTCTCGGCCCGCTTTATCTGAGGTTTCAGCCTGCACTCCCGGAAGAAACCTACCCATGAGCCCTTCGGCGTATTGATCTGTTTTCCGGCCCCGATATAATTGTCCCGTTCAAGCCCGAAAGCTCCATGTGCAAGGATCTTCTCAGTATCTGACCTGTGTAAGAGAGCAAGCTCCCTTCCGAACACCTCCCAGAAATCCCTGATCCTTGCGGCCGGTTCTATCATCTCCATCATAAGAAATGAAGTTTGACTTATTCGGTCAATTCCTCCGCAGAAAAGTTTCGGGGTCCCGATAACCCCAAATGCTGAGATAAGTCCTATCCCATATGCCTCCGCCTCAAAGAATCCACTGTTCTTTATGGTATTTTCTTTTATGAAAACCTTCTGACCGTTACTTAAGCTCAGGCAGCCGGAATCATTGATGCCGCCCCCTCTCACCCGGGATTTCTTTAAGACCTTAACGTCTTCTCCGAAGCAGCCCCTGATCGCGGCATCAACAGAATCATATTCCAAAATATCCATTCACGCTTTTCCTTATCAGAAATTGCTCCCGTTCCATCCCCAGTCCGTCGTAGCGGAATACTTGATATACATATGGTCCGGAGCAATTCCGAGGACGTCTCCGAAAATCTTCGTTATTTCAGCCGTCATTTTTGAAAATGCATGCCTGTCAGGTCCTCCGAACAGCCTTACCTCGATAAAAGCCATCGGTTCGCTGTCATCTCCCCTGAAATAGAGATGGTAATCATCCTCAAAGCCTGCCATCAACCAGCTCTCACTCTTCCCGGGAATAATGGAAATAGCACGGCCGAGCCTTGTCTTAAGCTCCTCTTCCTGCTCCTTTGTGATCTTTACGCTTACCTTTGAATCAATAAACGGCATAATGTTTTCCTCCTTTCACATACGTACCATTTTAAAACCCTTTATCTCCTGCCCGTCTCTTGTGGCAAGAAGCAAAGGCCTGCTCCCTCTCTTTTCCATAATATATGAAAAAGCCTCATCGCGTTCCCTGCTGTCCATCCCGGCAAAGGGTTCATCAAGAACAATAAAATCAGCCGGAACAAATAAAGCCCTCACGATCTCCACGATACGCTTCTTTCCGTCGCTTAAGGATAAAACCGGCAGCTTCTGCTCTTCTTCAGACAGAAAGAGACTCAGCTCTTCTATGGCCCTGCCCTTTGATGCGGTCCGGTGTGCTTTCCTGACATTCCATACGGAGTTTTTCTTCACGTTCAGGTGGCCTTCCTGTGAAACATAAGCGCTTTGCAGCGTGGGATATTTATAATCTCCCATCCTGCTGACACGTCCCGAGTCAGGCTTTTGTGTTCCCATGAATATTTTAAGCGCCGTTGTCTTTCCGCATCCCGCCGGTCCCGAAAGAAGATACGCCTTACCGTCCTCTACCGACATATTAAAATCCTTAAGCACGGATATTCCCGCATATGATTTGCAGATGTTTTCAAGATAGATCGTCATAACCTTTCCTTTTTAAGATCCGGGCAGGCCGCCTTCATATCCTCATCGAAAATGTAGCTTACACCTCCGTTTTTTCATCCGGCTAATACAGTGCCTGCATATCTCCGGGTATATATTGCTTTAACCCTGTCATAATCTCATCCTTTCACTGCACTGACTGCCATGCCCTTTATTATAATTTATGCCCGGGATCCTCTCCCTCCGGCTCTTTTGATCATATTACACCATACCTGCTATTTTAAAGGCAAACCTAAACCATTTCAATGTGATTCTCATTTTTAATAATATCCAGTCTCTGAAACGGGATCCTCAGGATAATCTTCGTCCCTTCCCCCGGTGCGCTTTCTATCTTCAATCCATGAGAAGAGCCGTATATCTCCTTCAGTCTGTTGTTTACGTTTCCGATACCGATCTTTCGCATGTCTCCCGATTTCTCTTCCTCTGAAAGGAGACTTTCAGCCTTCTCGGAGGTCATTCCTACCCCGTCATCCATTATCATGATTTCCAGATCATCTCCTGCTTTCTCAACCTTAAGCATTAAAGTACAATGATCACTCTCCGAAGGAGCTATCCCATGGAAAATGGCATTTTCAACTATCGGCTGTAAAACCACGTTTGGGATGGCGCAGTCTTTATAGGCTTCGTCACACTCTACAATAAAAACAAAACGATCCATATACCGATATTTCTGAAGTACTACATAGTTGCCAACGTTTTCAAGCGCCTCCCTCAGGCTTATGTATATGGAATTACGTGGACGCAGCGTATTCTGTAAAAGCGAAATAAAAGCATTCGTAAACTGAATTATCTGCTCGTTTTCCGTTTCACTCGCCATATAAATGATCGAATTTAATGTATTATATATAAAATGCGGATTGATCTGCAGCATGAGATTATCCACCTGCATTTTTCTTTTAATCTTTTCATTCTCGATTGATTGTTCCAGTAAGTCCCTGGTCTCCTTTACCATTTTATTAAAAACGTCGGCAAGTATCTCAAGCTCATCCCCTGTATGTATATCCACCGTCACCTCAAAATTTCCGTTTCCGAGTTCCCCGGCGGCTTCAGTCAGCATACGTACCGGTCCGACTATATTACGGATCAGTATCCGGAGTATTATAGTAAGCGTGGCCATAAGGATTGCAAGTATCAGAAAAAAATATAGATTCAGTATCATATACTGCTGTTTTACAACCCTGTCGGAGAGCTCGAAAACCAGTCCCCAGCCATCCTGAAGGCTGTCCTCCGTAAGCAAAATGTTTCCGTTTCCACTCTCCATAGTTCTGTTTTCAAACAGGGACGGCAGTTCATTCTTTTCGACCGAAACGGTTCCTTTGCTGAAAATAGGATCATAAGCATCATTATACAGACAAAATCCGCTCAGTTGATCGATATTGACGGGCAGGATGTCACTTAATGAAGAAAACTCCAGGCTGATCAGAATAACCCCGTTCTTTTCTTTGTAGTTTTTTATCCTGTTATAAGGCTGGATATAGGTTATTACCGGAGTCGTAATATTTGCCTGAGACGGGGCGGACTCATGCACGCCTGTATATCCGCTTATTTTCCCGGATTCCATAAACTCCATGAACCATGTATTGTTTTCCGGAACAAATTCCCCCCTGAACTCTGAACTGGAAAAGGTTTTACCGTCTGTGGTATATATGGTGATCTCCTGTATACCGGGTTCAATATGCGCATAAGTCGCCAATGAGTTCGTAATTTCACGCATGGTAAGAGAATATGCCGCGGAAATTTCTTTTTCTATCAGTATCCTGTTCTCGAGGTCAATATCCAGTGCTATTCTTCTTGCAAGGTTCTCAGTGGTTATCTGCCAGAAGGATATTTCTTCAGCGACTCTTGCAATTTTCTCCGACTGTTCATCATAAGCCTGTTTACTGTTGACATGGTTCAGATACACCGCACCTACCAGATAGATCAGTATAAAGAAAATAAGTACTACCCCTGTAACTGTCTGTATGATACGCGGTTGAAGCTGTTTTTTTTGCATAACTGCTTTATTGATTCCTTTTCATATACTCTCTCGGAGAAATACCTTCCTTTTTCTTAAAAGCGAAACTGAAATACTGTGCAGAAGTAAATCCGCTCTGTTTCCACACATTGTCAAGAATTCTCTCCCCTCTCTGTATCATGAGCTTTGCCTGCTCTATCCGGTAATTCATAATATAATCCACTATTTTTTCCCCCGTCTCCTGCTTAAAGCATTTTCTCAGGTGTCCCTCGGAAATGTCCGCTTCTTCGGCAAGATCCGATATCGATATATCACTGGCAAAATTCTTTTGAATATAAGCTATGGCAGATTTTGTATAACGGGAATACTGCCTGTCACGGGTTTCGGAATACAGATCAAACATCCTGTCAAAATAGCCTAACAGAACTTTTTCCGCCATTTCCGGATAAACATAAAGATTATCTATCTCATAGGAATCCATATTTATCCGGTGCTTTCTGGAAAACTCCTTCATGTGCGACAGGAAACGGATCAGGCTCTCAGAATAGTCCCAGAAATTTCTCCCGGCCTTTCCCTCTTTAAAACTCTGAGCCAGAAGCATCCTGGACTTTTCTTTATCCCCGGCCTGCAGGTGTTCACGAAAATGAAAAATGTTATCCTCGATCTCTATCAGCCTTTCATCCGTAGATTTAAGCACATCCTCAGAGAAATATACACTATGGTCCGGCTTTGAATAAATCCACTTTTGCATTTCAAACGCCTCCCTGTACAGCCCCGGGAGATTTAGCGGATGAAATGTCGCTTTCGAGATCACGAAGCACCAGACAACATCTGAGTTATTTCTTAAGTACCGCTCCAGGACAGAGACAGCTTCCTTCATGGCATATCTGTCATCCTGCACCCTTTCCTCAAGATAGAAAATACCTGCATATTCCTTATCTGCCATTTCTACAATAGACTGGCATTTTACACCCGCAGGATATTCAAGGTTTTCCATTTCATAGGTATTGAGTGGTACGGAGACAGGCTTAACCTCCCAGTGATGGAGCCATATCTCAAGCCTGTGGGCAATGCTTACTATAACGATCCGTTTATTGTCCGGGGTAATCACCGAATCATTAGCGGATATGTCCTTAGAAAGAAGAAACTGTTTATAATTCCGTTGTTTGATCAGGCTCTGTTTTTTACGGTCCTCATTCAGGACATCCTGGGTATCCGAGAGAATCTGCCTGAGAATGCTCTCATTTAATTCATTTTTTACCACATAATCAAGCACGCCTGCTTTTAATCCGGCCTTGGCGTATTCAAAACTCTTATAGGCAGTCAGCAGTATCACTCTCTGGTCCGGATTCTGTTCATGGATCTTTTCCGTAAGCTCCAGCCCGTCCATCATAGGCATACTTATATCCGCAAAAACAACATCCGGTTTTATACGCAATATCTCAGGCAAAGCTTTTACACCATTCTGTGCATGCCCGGCAAAAGAGTATTCAATCCCCGTTTTATCCAGCAGCTTTTTGAAATACTGGATCGCCATGTATTCATCATCTACTATATAAATACTTATTCTCATATAAAACTGTCCCGAATATCTAAAAAACACCTGAATAACAATAATTCTACCATTTTGAATATTATAGTCAATGTCATATAAAATACCGCTGACCATAATACCGGACCGCAGTACAGGATAAAATAAAGCTTTTTACAGTTTGCCGTAAATATAAAAAAATCCCGGAACCGGAATATAAAAAAGAGGCCGGCGTATTCCACCGGCCTCCCCTGAAAAAACCTATTCTATTGTAATATTCTCATCGGTTACCAGTTGCGAAAGCTCATCCTTGGCATTCTGGATCGCCTGTTCCAATCCCATGCTCTTGTCATCCATCAGCTGCTGTGCGATATCATTCCTTACCGAAACCACTTCGTTCTCCCATGTTGATGAATCCGCGACCTTCATGGCCTGCATTATATCCTGATAATACAGCGCTCCGAGATCCTCTCCCCCGAAGAACTCCTTATCTGCCGTTCTCTGTGTAAACTCAGTATCATTGAGCAGCTCCTTATATGGGGTGATATAACCGGCTTCATCTTTCATGATAACGGCACCTTCCCTGTCACTGGTTACCCATTTGATAAAGTCAACCGCCGCCGCCTTCTGCTCGTCTGTGGAAGCCTTTGTTACGCCAAGCGCTGTTCCCCCGTGACTGTAGCTGACAGGAGCTTTCATGATCCCCCAGTTGCCCGAACCTTCCGGATCGTTACCCTTTATGTAGTATGTGATGGCCCAGTCAGGACAGGGATAAAAAATATGAACATCATCGCTGTATGTAGCATTACCCTCCGGAGTACCGTTCTGATAAGTGTCTAATGCGCCGGTATCTCTTAACTTTATCAAAGTATCAAATACATCGGTAAATTTCTCTGTAAGATTGATCGTATCACCGGTCTGCGTAGGTACCTCTGAAGCCCAGTATAACCACTCCGCCACAGCCTGTCCTGAATGGAACAGGAACTTTCCGTCTGCCGCGATCTCAGCTCCCTTTTCCTCATATGCGTCGTAGGAAGACAGGAGCTCATACAGCTCATCGGGATCATCTGTCCCGAAATACTGTTTTGCAAGGTCCCTCTTATACGCAATACCTGAAGGGCATACATTCTCAAACACGCCTACGACTTTACCGTCTGATGTGGTTGCTTTCTTTACATACAGATCAGAATAACCTGTGGAGTCTATTCCCAAAGCCGTAAGATCCTCAAGAATATCCATGCTCTTCCAGTTTTCGATCAGAGCGTTATCCATAGGGATCAGTACCGGAAGATCCGAGTTTGAAGCAAGCGACTGCTGTGCCTTTGTAAGCATATCGCCCCATTCGGTTGCTACAGGTTCAAAGTGAACATTGGGATTCCTCTCTTCATAAGCCGCAAACATGGGTCCGTAGAAATTTGAATCCCATCCCCAATAGGTGACCGTAACCTGATCTGCTGAAGCCTCTCCCGAAGCATTACTGTCGGCCGGCGATGTCCCTCCTGTTTCTGCCGGAGCTGCACATCCTGCAAATAACGCCGCTGTCATTGTCATTGCAAGAACCACATTAAAAAATTTCTTTTTCATTGATTACCTCCATCCCTTTTTAATAAATATCTGTTGATATGTATTTTGTTGATGATTTAATTATAGTGTACCTTTTTTAAACAGTGATTATAACAATTCAAACTATTTTTAAGATTTTCAGAGATTCAGTTTTTTTCTGGCCGCTTCCATCATAAGGAAATGGGCCTGGCATTCCGCCGAGGTCCCCGGTGTGATAAAATCCGGAGAAGATGCCGCATCCCATATAACTCCTGTGTCATCGATTTTTTCAAGAAGTGACTCCCTGATCTTTTCGGCAGCTTCCAGGTTTTCCCTGTCAATAATATCGGAATACACTCCTCTGTAGATCGCATATGCAAGCATTGCTGAAGCTTCTGATTCTTTATAGCTGTCCGTGACACCCAGCACATCATTCAGGAGATGATCAGGTGTAAGACAGTTGATCATCAAACCAAGCTGTTTGCGAAAGTCGGATATAAGTGCTTCCTTTTCCTCTGTGAACTGAGAGTTTTCAGGATAACTCTTTATGATCTCAAGCAGGCATCTGAGTGTTCCCGTCAGGATCCAGCCGTTTCCTGTTCCCCAAAGGACCCTTCTTTTATAAATACGTTTTTCATCATCCCATATATGATAATACAGCCCGCTTTCAGGATCCAGAAGGCGCTTTTTTATACCGTTTAACTGTTTTATTCCTTCTTCAACATGCCCTGAAAGAATGAGGCTATATGGCAGGAACGCAGCGGAATCCGCCCATATTTCGGATGTTTTTCGCATGTGATACAAGACACCGTCCTTTGATCTGTCCGCATCCCTTAATAAAAAATCAATATTTCGTTCTGCCGCCCTTTTACACTGCCCCCTTTTTAAAAGCCTTCCCGCAGCCTCCCGTGACCCGGCCATACCGGCCATGAACAGAACAGCGGGGATACAAAAAGCGCTGTCCGTCACTGCCGGAGTATTCTCTACATTACACAACCTGCCGTCACTGCTCTGCCTGAGTATCATATCATAAACCGTCAGGGCCAAAGTGCCGGTATCCCCTGTTTCCATTAAAGCCTGAGCGGCTATGCCAACCTCCCAGCACTGTCTTGCCATACATAACATGGCACCCTTTACTTTTTCAGTCATCATCTTCTTCATAGTATATATCAAAAGGCTTGTTAGATACAAAGAGGAAAATACAATCTTCCTCATCGGTTGCTCCATGACTCGAAAGACAGCCCTCCGGGTGCCAGACAAAGCTTCCCGGCCCGTATATCCCATCGTCGGTCTTAAGTTTTCCCTCTATAACATAAATGCCATGGCTGCAATGATGCCTGTGAAGAGGCTTATAATAGCCCGCAGGGTATTTTGAAAAATTGATCATTACTCCTTCATCATCCGCGGCTATCATTCTTTTATCATAAAAAACCTTTCCTGTATGATCGTCATACAGCTCCAGCCATTCCATAGCTTCTTTATGATATGCCCTTGGTTTTAACTCATTCATCATAAGGTTCCTCCGAAATTCCGTTATTTTTTATTATCCTCTGATAGAAATATCCGCTTTCCTTCACTGTTCTGTCACAGCTTTCAGGATCCCGGTATACCAGCCCGAATGTGTTTGAATAACCGGTATTCCACTCAAAGTTATCAATAAAGCTCCAGACAAAGTATCCGCACAGATTAACGCCCCTGTCCAGAGCCTTTTTGCAGGCCTTAATATGTCTGCTTATATAATCCGTTCTCTGCGGATCTCTTATTTTCCCGTCTTCGGAAACAATATCCGGATAGCTGGCGCCATTTTCCGTGACATATATCTTTTTAAAGCCGTACTCTTCATAAGCCCTCGTCAGGATCTCTGTCAGCCCTTCAGGCGTTACGGCCCATCCATAAGCGGTTACCGGCAGATTTTTGGTAGTCAGTCTGATTTCAAGTGGATAGTCTGAGGGATCATATTCGGTATGTTCGATGGTGTAATAATTAATCCCAAGGAAATCTACCGGTATCATAATGGATTCCATGTCTCCCTCCTGTACGGGAGGAGCATCTATTCCCCGGTTTCTGTACCATGTAAGCATATCCTCGGGATATTTCCCTTTTTTAAGGGCATCCAGAAACCATCTGTTGCAGCTTCCGTCATTTCTCCATGCCGCTTCTATGTCCTCCCTTTTTTCGGAAGCAGGATGCCTGGGGCTCAGATTAAGCGCTATGCCTATTTCTCCGGGATATCCGTTTTCCTTAAACAGCTCCACGGCTTTACCATGGGCTAACAGCATATGGTGTGCTGCTCTCAGTGCAAGAGAATAATCCTTATATCCGGGTGCCATCTGTCCAAGCCCGTAACCGGTGATAGATGCCACCCATGGCTCATTGAGCGTCATATAATGCGTTACCCTGCCCTTAAATGCCTCAAAGAGGATCCTGGCATAATTGAGATAATGTCCTATGACGGCCCGGTTTGCCCAGCCTCCTTCATACTGCAGATTCTGGGGCAGATCCCAGTGATACAGCGTAACATAAGGCTCAATACCCGCTGACAGGAGCTCATCAATGAGATTTATATAATATTCAATTCCTTTTCTGTTTACTTCGCCATAACCGGAGGGCAGGATTCTTGACCATGAAACGGAAAAGCGGTAAGCCTTTAATCCCAGGGATTTCATTATCGCTACATCTTCCCTGTACCTGTGGTAGCTGTCAGCCGCTGTATTCCCGTCGTCGTTTCCCCTGATCTTCCCCGGGATCCTGCAAAAATGATCCCAGATGCTTTCACCTCTTCCGTCCTCAGATACTGCTCCCTCGACCTGGTAAGATGCGGTTGCCGTTCCCCAGACAAAACCTTCGGGAAAAACATGATCTTCAACATTACTTTTCATAAACTACGATTCCTTTCTTTGCGATCTCACGTTTTTCAAGCTTCTCAAAGGCTTCTAAAATATTATCAAACTCAAAGTAATCGGAAATATAGTCCTTTAATTCTATCGTGCCGTCCTTGATCCACTCATATATCGTCTCCGTACATGCTCCTTCCTCTTTCTTTGAGGGAAACTGCTGGAACTGAAGCTGCCAGTTATAAGGGGCATCCGACCAGTCAATTTCCGCGGTGCTTTTGGGAGAAATGCCATAGCAGCATATCCTGCCCTGATCGCGGATAAGGCCCATAGCCTGGTTGATGATACTGGTTATACCAACAGCATCCAGCACATAATCCACACCATCAGGGCAGATCTCAAGAACCTGTTTCCTCACATCCGTTTCTTTGGAATTGAAAGCATAGTCGGCTCCCTTTCTCCTTGCGTCATTCAGCTTTTCTTCAAACAGATCAAATGCGATCACCGTTCTGATCCCAAGGAGCTTTAAAAACCGGATAAAGGTCAGGCCTACCGGTCCGCATCCAAAGACCACAACACTGTCCCCTTCCTTCATGCCAAACCGTTTAATGCTGCTTAGCACTTCCCTTAAAGTAATGATCATGCTTGCATCCACCGGATCGATATAATCCGGAACTACTGTCTGTGCATAGGCTGCTTCCGGAACATCCTTATCATATACTGTTTCATCATTGACAATTCCGTATTCACTGAATCCTCCCCAACCCGATACAAGTGTTCCGTATAGGGCGGGATCCTCATCCACAAACGGAAGCAGGACAACATCCCCTGTCTTGTATTTTCTTACCTCTTTCCCTGTCTCTACCACTCTGCCCACTGCCTCATGTCCAAGCATCAGAGGATACCGGTTTTCCGGGAATCCTTTAAAGCTTCCGTGAATAAGCTTTGCGTCTGTTCCGTTGCAGATCCCGCAGCTTATAGTCTTTACCAGAGCCTGCTTTGAATTGATCACCGGCTTCGGAATCTCTTTTATCTCAAGTCTGCCATCCTTATTTACTATCAATGATCTCATGCCATTTCTCCTCATTATCATAATTCAGGGTATAAGGGCTTAAGCGCCTCATACAGTCTGTCGAAAATTATTTTTTTCCCTCTATATAAAGTAACATTTTCCTCTGCAGGTTTAATCCTGTCCCTTACCTTAAAGAATCTGCTTACAGCGTCAAACCCGCTGAAAACTCCGGCTCCGACACCGCCTATCACAGCCGCCCCCATTGAACCGCCTTCCTCTAAGAGATCGGGGACAAGAATATCCGTATCAAATACATCTGCCATGATACTGCGCCATATCTCTCCCTTTGCTCCCCCTCCCACTGCCGTGATCTCGGATATGCTTACCCTGCTCTTAAGGATATCGAGACATACTGAAAGATTCATGGCAACGCCTTCCAATATGCTCCTTAACAAGTCTCCCTTTGTGCTCTCCGCAGTCAGACCGATAAAAGCTCCCTTTGCAAAAGGATCCCAGCGCGGCGCCCGCTCTCCGAGAAGGTAGGGGAGGAAGAACACTCCTCCGGCTCCGGGTCTGCTTTTCTCAACCAGCCTGTTCATAATATCATAAGGCGAGCCTCCGCCTGAAGCTGCCTCTCTTTTTTCTTCCGAACAGAGCTGCTTCCCGGCCCAGCTGTATGAAGCCCCTGCCGCCTGCATGGTTCCGTTCGGCGCGTAGAGCCCCGGTATGGCATGAACCCAGTTTACGATTCTCATTTCCGGGTCAAAAACAGGCTTGTCTGTTGTCGTGGTGATCCAGGCAGAGGTTCCGAGACTTACATAAGTTTTGCCTTCGGATATCGAGCCCGCTCCAACATTGGCTGTCACTCCGTCTCCGGCTCCTAAGACGACAGGAGTCCCTTCCATTAATCCCGTTGCCTCGGATGCTTCTTTCGTTACCCATCCGCCCTGAAAGGTAGAAGGCCTGCACTCAGGAAGCTTATCAGCCGGAATTCCCGTTGCGCCAAGTATCCTTTCCGACCAGTCCAGACGATTGATATCAAAGCATCCCGTACTGTTGGCGTCTGAATAATCCGTATAAAAATTACCTGTAAGCCTGAATACAATGTAATCCTTCGCATTTAAAAACTTATAGGTATTATCATAGACTTCGGGCTCATTATTCTTTATCCACATCAGCTTTTGAATTCCATAGGAAGGAATATTTCTGTGACCTGTGATCCGGTAAATATCCCACTGACTTATTTTATCATTTAGAGCCTCCGACTCCGCTACAGCTCTCTGGTCCGCCCAGATTATGCTGGGACGCAGAGGCCTTCCGTTTCGATCCACCAAAAGGCATCCCATCATTTGTCCGCTGAAAGATATCACCGCAATATCAGAAGGATCTGTCCCCTGTGTTCTTATCAGTTCCCTGGTCGTTTTACAAACCGCCCTCCACCAGTCCTCTGCATCCTGCTCCGCCCGGTTTCCGTTAAAAAAATGCACGGGGTAATTCTCTGTTATACTTCCCTGCAGCATTCCGTCTTCCGAGAAAAGTGTCGCCTTATTTCCCGAAGTTCCTATATCGTGAGCTATTATATATCTCATGGATCTTCACTCCTTAAATCAGGGAAGCTCAAGCTGTGCCATTGTCGCGGGTATCTCATGTGCGGTATTGACCTTTCCGGGTCCCGTTACAAGATCAAAACACGAAGCTATAAGCCTGCCCTCCCATATGATCGGTTCGCCGGGCTGGTCAAGTCCGCCGTCAAAGCCGTCGCAGTCCGGGCTCTGAGCATATCGTATTATCTCACGCTCCGGTGTGATCATCGCGATCGCATTAGCGCAGAAATCAGCTACAAAAAGATTTCCCTTATCATCAAAGATCATACCGTCCGTGCTTTCCATCTTCGAAAAATCTTTGGCATAGGTTTCCTGACTGACATAATCTCCTTTCTCGTCAATCACGATCTTAACGACCTCGCCGTCTCCGAAATTACCGACGTACAGATTACCATCAGGTCCGAAAACTATTCCGTCCGCGCCATACTGGCAATCCGGATTTTCCGTGATAAATGTGCAGAAAATGTTTTCGTCCTCAAGAGTGTTCTTCACTACGATCCCCCTGTCATCAAGCTTAAAGCGGTAAACACAGCTCATAAGCTTCCCGCTCTCAGTCTGCTGCCTGTGGAGATAACTCTGTGTAAGATACATATATTCTCCCTTTATCCTTATCCCGTTGGGATGCTCCATCCGGTCGGCAACAACGATAGTTTCCTTAACGGTCCTGTCCTCATTAAATACGACCTTCAAAACTCTTCCCCTGAAAACATTCTCTTCTTCCTCATACCAGCCCTGATTATCGCATATATAAAGATTATAGTCCTTATCGAAGGCTATCCCCATGTTCCTTGCCAGTCCTGTTTCGGGATGAGGCATCACATCAAACCACTTGGAGATCTTCTTATCCTTTGTTATCCTTATGATACAACCCGGCATCGTCCTGTCAGCATAATTGGGACATGAAACTATGAGATCGCCGTTTTTGTCGATCTCCATGCCATCAGGTGTTGCCACATATTCCTCGGGCAATAATGTAAATAATTCCGGTTTCATCCTATTTCTCCTCCCTTTCTTTTAAAAACTGCTTAAGAATTTCAACTCCGGCACTGGTTCCGATCCTCTCTGCTCCTGAATCTATCATTTTTTTGCAGGTATTCCAGTCACGTATACCACCCGCAGCCTTTACTTTTACGTCACTCCCTGCAATCTCCTTCATTAAGGCTACATCCTCAGCCAGAGCTCCGGCAGTACCGAATCCCGTACTTGTCTTTATAAAATCCGGTTTTACTATCGAAGCTATCTCCGCGGCTTTTTTTATCTCCTCCTTTGTAAGATAACAGTTCTCGAAAATAACCTTGCAGAGAACACCCTTCAGGCGGCATGCTTCCGTGATCCGTTCCATCTCTTCACGGATATAACGCTCATTCCCCATCTTCAGCTCTCCGATATTCAAAACATAGTCGATCTCGTCAGCGCCATCCTCTATGGCTTTCCTGGTTTCAAACAGCTTGGTTTCGATATCGGTCTGACCAAGCGGAAAAGAGATCGCTGCTCCGACATGTACGTCCGTTCCCCTCAGCAGTGCCTTGCAGTATCTGACCGGCGAAGAATTGATCGCTACCATCGCAAAGTGATTCTCCTTCGCTTCGCTGCATAACCTGTCAAAATCCGAATGCGTGGCGAAAGCCTTTAAAAAAGTATGGTCTATCATCCCTGCCAGCTGTTCTTTTGTCATTGTCTCTGTGTTCATCATTATACCTCCTGTTTTGTTCTACCCTTTTACCGCACCGGCTGTAAGTCCCCGTATAAAATTCTTTGAACCGATAATGAACAGTATTAACATAGGGATCGTTGACAGAAACAGCCCTGCCAGCTGAGCCCCGTAATCCGTTCTGTAGGCACTTGCCAGACTTTTTACGAAAATAGGTACCGTATAATTCTCCTGCCTGTTTGTAAATACGAGAGGGATCATATAATTGTTCCATGACCATAAAAAAATGAGAAGACAAAGCGTCAGGATTCCCGGCCTGATACAGGGTAAAACTATTCTCGCAAATATTGATATTTCATTCGCTCCGTCTATTCTTGCGCTCTCAACGAGCTCAAGCGGCAGCGCACCGCTTATAAAGGAGATCATCCAGTATGCCCCGAATCCATTGGCAAACCATACAAACATCATGGGCCACAGTGTATTATTCAGCCCCACCGTCCTCATCTCGATCATATAACCTATGATCCCAAGCTGTGACGGAACCATCATTGTCATCATAATGAAAATAAACAGCACCCTTTTTGCCTTAAACCTGTATACATTCATTCCGTAACCGACCATTGAACAAAGCAGGACGGAAACGATCATTGATATAACCGATACGAGCAGGCTGTTTAAATAAGACTGAACGAAATTGGAAGCAAAGATCGTTCTCAGATTTTCCATAAAATAATCCGAAGGGATCAAAGGGTTTCCAAGAAATATTTTTTCGCTCAGGTAAGTGGACATTGAAAACATAAGCCAGAACGGAATTAACGATATGATCGACATGATTATCAGAAATACCATAATGACTATTTCAACAGGTTTCTTCCCATTCTTCTTTTCATTTTCTCTCATCTCATTTCCTCCCCTCCGTTCATAAGCTTAAGTCCCGTAACGGAAACTATGACTATGATAACAAACAGTACGCATGAGAGCGCGGAAGCATATCCCATCCTCGGATTTCCTCCAAAAGCCTGGTTATAGAAATTCCAGACCATGGTCAGACAACTCTGCGCAGGACCTCCCACAGTACTGCTGCTCTGATTGGTAAACAGCAGATTTGGTTCATCAAACAGCTGAAGAGCATATATAGCGCTCGTTATTACAACAAAGCTCGTAACCTGCTTAAGAAGAGGGCACGTGATCCGGAAGAATATCTGAATGCCATTTGCTCCGTCAATCCTCGCGGCTTCGTATATGTCTTCCGATATCGACGTGATACCGGCCAGATACATAGCCATGAAATAACCTGTACATTTCCATATGATCATAAAGGAGATCGCAAACGGTGCATATTTTGCACTTCCCAGAAAATTCACGGCCTCTCCGCCGAAAGCAACGATCAGCTTATTAAGGATCCCGACATGCTGTTCAAAGATAAAGGTAAAGATCATACCTATGGCAACCGGAGTTGTGATATAGGGCAGAAAGTTAACGGTCTGAAAAAAGTTGCGAAACCTCTTAAGATTGCTTAACAGAGCCGCCAGTACCAGACCCAGGATGATGGCTATCGGGAAACCTGCGATACCTATCCTGACGGTATACCACAGAGATTTCCAGAAAGTTGTGTCCTTTGTAAAAATATTGATATAATTCTTAAGTCCGATAAAAGTTTTTGCACTGTATCCGTTCCAGTCCAGAAAACTCATATAAAATGAATACAGGATCGGAAACATATTAAAAACGAAGAAAAAAACACAGAATGGCGCGATAAAAAAGACTGGCCAAAACAGAGAATACTTATTTCTTTTTGTTTTCATATGAAGCCTCTTTCTATTCTGCCAGAGCCTGAACACACTGCTCTATCTTTAAAGCATCATCCTGACCGAGAGGTTCCTGCCTGGCTATTAAAACATTGTTTAATATCTGTTCCGGTCTGCTGGCTCCTATAAGTACACTTGTTACTTCATCATCCCTGAGTACAAAAGAAAGAGCAAGCTGAGCCAGCGACTGGCCCCGGCCTTCCGCGATCTGATTCAGCTTCCGGATCACGGTAAGCTTCTCCGGTGTGATATCTGACTCTTTTAAGAACCGTCCGTCTTTTTTTATACGGCTGTCTTCGGGTATACCATTAAGATATTTATCTGTCAGAAGGCCCTGGGCAAGTGGGGAAAATGCAATAATCCCTTTTCCTTTTTCCTTTGCGGCTGCCTTTAAACCGTTTTTTTCTATTGTCCGGTCAAAAATGCTGTACCGGTTCTGATTGATTATGAACGGTACATGTAATTCAGACAGGCTGTCCGACATCCTCCTCATCGTATCTCCATCATAATTTGATAATCCGATATATAAAGCCTTTCCACTTCTTATGATCTGCGAAAGTGCAAGCGCCGTCTCCTCCAGGGGTGTATCGGGATCCATCCGGTGGTGATAGAAAATATCCACATACTCAATTCCAAGTCTGATAAGGCTCTGATCGAGACTGGCTATCAGATATTTTCTGCTCCCATGGTCCCCGTAAGGGCCCGGCCACATATCGTAACCGGCTTTCGTGGAAATGATCAGCTCATCCCTTAATTCCATAAAATCCTGTTTTAGTATCCTCCCCAGGTTAATCTCCGCCGAGCCATATACCGGTCCGTAATTGTTGGCAAGATCAAAGTGCGTAATTCCATTATCAAACGCTGTCCTGCACATCGCTCTCATATTCTCATAATTATCGGCTGAGCCGAAATTGTGCCATAATCCCAAAGATACCATCGGCAGTAAAAGCCCGCTGTTCCCGGTTCTGCGAAATATCATTTTTTCATACCTGTTATCCTTTGGTATATACATAGGTTTTTTCCTCCGTTTTAGAAGCTGTGATGTTGTCAAAACACTAAAAAACAGGATCAGTATATAATCCTTATGAGGATTATTATAATGATCCTGTCTTAGTTACAGTTTGTTGGAATTCAAAGAAATTTTAAGAAATTCGATCCTGATGAGAATGAGGTGATACCTCTTAGACCGTAAAACCGGGATAAAGAAGTCAAAGCCTTTCCTGGAACCGGAAAGGACACTGCGCAGACATGCGCGGAGACCGGCTCAGCCTGCCTCCACTCTGTTTCTTCCGCCGGATTTAGCCGCATACAGGGCCTTGTCCATACGCTCAAACACATCTTCAAATCTGTCGTCATCCTTAACTTCGGCGACACCTATGCTGCAGGTGACCTTTTTAGCCCCGGGCATTGATGTATCCGCCACCGTTGACCTTAACTTTTCGGCCAGGGCAAGTGTTTCCTCAAGATTCCTGTCATAGCATACCACAACGAACTCCTCGCCGCCCCAGCGCCCTATATCCGTCTTTTCTTCCTTAAATAAGCCGGTAATGATATGGGCAAACCGCTTAAGCGTTTTGTCGCCGGCTGCATGTCCGTGTTCATCATTTACTGATTTGAAATAATCAATGTCTATGATCATCATCGACAGGGGATCCTTCTTATCACCCCATTCCCTGATGGCATTCTTGACGGAGGTTTCGATCTTGCCTCTGTTATACACGCCGGTGAGGGAATCCGTAAGGGCCATATCGCTGAGTTTTTTAAGGGACGTAAACATCGCGGTGGCTTCCTCGTGGATATTCTGTACCATGAACACATATTTGTAATCATCCGGGTTACCGGTCTCGATCCTTGAAAAGATCAGCTTAACCCAGATATAAACGCCCTCAAGATTCTGCATCAGGCAGTCAAAGCTTGAAGTACGCCCCGGAGTGAACATCTTCTTCAGATATTCGGGATCGGACCGCTCCATGAACAGAGCCTGGTCATCCTTGCCGATAACGTTTACGATCATGTTTCTCCAGTCTGTATATTTAAGCTCCGCCTGAACATCCTCTTCGGATATCTCGGATATGTTAAGGCTTCCCGTTGTATCTTCAACAAGGTCTATATACATTGA
>JAIKXO010000110.1 GCA_024684065.1 Lachnospiraceae bacterium | reverse complement strand
GCCCAGATGTATATGGAGAATGACCTTATCCTGAATCTGGACGACTATATCGCAAATGATCCGGATATGGATCTTTCAAATTACTATGAAGGCATCGTAGAGCTTTACAATTCAGGCGGACATCAGTATGCGATCCCCAAGGATCATGACACGATAGCTCTTCTTTACAACCAGGCGATCTTTGACAAATATGGCGTAGATACTCCTACCGATGACTGGACATGGGAGGATGTTTACGAGGCTGCCAAGAAGATCACAGAGGCAGGAAAGGCTGACGGAGTTTACGGCTATGCTGTAAATACTTCAAACAACCAGGACGGCTGGTACAATGTTGTTTACGATTACGGCGCACAGGTAGTTACGGACGATCATAAGGATACAACGCTCGATTCCAAGGAAGGTAAGGAAGCTATGGAGATGGTACGTAAGATCCTCAGCGTTGCTGCTCCTCAGGCGACCGTAGCAGAGACGGGAGCAGATTCCCTGTTCCAGTCAAATGTTGTAGGTATGATCACTCAGGGTTCATGGATGATCAACTCCTTCTATACAGCTGACAGCTCCGCAGATTATAAGTGGGCTATGCTTCCTTATGCGGATGTTAACGGCAACGGCTCCTGTGATGACGGAGAGCGCTGGTCATGCTACAACGGCCTTGGCTGGGCTGCAGCAGCGGATGTTGAAGATCCCGCAGCATGCTATAGCCTCATCGCTCACTTCTGCTCAAAGGATGCTCAGGTTAAGCAGGCTGAATTAGGTGTTACAATGGCCGGCTTCAAGGGCGTTTCAGAAGAGTTCTCAAATGCATTCGAGGGCATGGATGTTTCCGCATTCGATCGTATTGAGAAAGAAGGAAAGCTTTACTTCCGTCCTTACACAAGGAACACGACAGTCTGGGAAGACGCGATCGGACAGACCGGTGCATTCTTAGACGCTTGGCAGGATCCCGAGGATGAAGCCCTTATGGCAACCTCCTGCGATAATGCCGCAAAGATCATAAGAGACGCTATTGCAAACGAGTAGTAAAACAGTATATAATCAAACCAGTTAAAGCTTTATATCACAAGCTGAGCTGCAGAGATTCATGAGTATAGTGGACGCCGGTATTGCCGGCGTTCACTATAGCATTTATACTGACTAATGTAATTGAATTTTGAGAAATGGTATTTTGGGAAACGCTGATCTGATCAGTGTTTCTTTAGAAAAAACAGGCAGGATTAATCAAGAGGAAAACTGATGAAAAATAAAAAATCACCTGCACAGAAAAAGGAAGCTCTGTGGGGACTTGCCTTTGTCGCCCCGACGATCATCGGGCTGATCATTTTGAACTTCTATCCGGTTGTCAATACCGTATACCAGTCGCTCTGTAAGACCGGGGACTTCGGAAAGGGCAACAGGTTTGTCGGACTTGAGAACTATCAGAAGCTGTTTGCGGATGCCGAGGTCTGGCAGTCGCTCTGGAATACCATAAAATACGCGCTTATCGAGGTTCCTTTTTCCATCGCGATCGCTTTGATGTTAGCGGTATTCCTTAACAGGAAAATGAAGGGGAGAAGCCTTTACAGGACGGTATTCTTCATTCCCATGGTCTGCGCTCCGGCGGCTGTCGCCATGGTATGGAGATGGCTTTACAACCAGCAGTTCGGCCTGATAAATAACCTGTTCCATACCGATACCGGGTGGATATCTGATCCGAAGATCGCCTGGATATCGATCGGAATTATCGGCGTGTGGTCCATAATCGGTTATAATATGGTCCTTTTCCTGGCAGGCCTTCAGGAAATACCCCACGATTACTATGAAGCGGCGCAGATCGACGGAGCTTCGGGCTTAAGCCAGTTCTGGAACATAACCGTTCCGCTTTTAAGCCCTACGACCTTTTTCATCGTTCAGACGAGGATTATCGGAGCTCTGACGGTGTTCGATCTGATGTTCATGGTCATGGATAAGACAAATGCGGCCCTGCCAAAGGTTCAGTCGATCGTTTATCTGTTCTATCAGTACTCCTTTACGAACGGCAACAAGGGAGTCGGTTCTGCGGTGGTCATGATCTTAGTGGTCTTTATTATGATAGTGACCGTGATCCTGCAGCAGGTAGAAAAGCGGTATGTTTATCATAACTAGGAAGGAGGAAGGCATATGGAAAGCATGCGCGCGAAGAACAATGCGGTAAGGATACTGATACATGTCATTCTGATAATCTTCGTTTTCATTATGACTGTCCCCTTTATATGGATGATACTTACTGCTCTGAAAACAAACCAGGAGGCTATTTCGGTAAATCCGTTTTATATATTCCCCGAACACGGGTGGCATTGGGATAATTTTAAGACGGTCTGGAAATCCTATAATTTTCTGACCTTATACAAGAATACTCTTTTAATGATCTTTTTCCGGGTGGTCTGCGCATGCCTGACGGCTACAATGGCGGGCTATGCGTTCGGGCGGCTGAATTTCCCCGGAAAGAAGATAATGTTTTACCTTGTGCTCCTGCAGATGATGATCCCGGTTCAGATCTTTATCATTCCGCAGTATGTAATGGTTTCAAAGCTCGGGATGATAAATACGACCTTCGGCCTTGTTTTTCCGGGACTGGTGACGGCCTTCGGAACATACCTTTTGAAAACGGGCTATGAGGGGCTTCCCAAGGAGCTTGAGGAGGCTGCGGCTATAGACGGCTGCAATGTCGGGCAGCGGTTTATGCTCATTCTTATGCCTCTGACAAAATCGTCCATGGTAGCGCTCGGGATCTTTACCGCGGTATTCGCGTTCAAGGATCTGATGTGGCCGATGATCGTCTGCCCCAAGGCTGAGACCACGACCCTGTCCGCCGGTCTTGCCAAGATGCAGGGGCAGTATTCTCTTGATTATCCGACGATGATGTCGGCGGCGACCTTAGCGGTCCTTCCGATGGTCATAATCTACATCATCTTCCAGAAACAGTTCGTTGAAGGTATAGCGACCTCCGGCGGGAAGCTGTAACAAGGTTTTGTTCTGCAGAGCGTGGCCGTGATCAGAGTATATTAAAGGGTCAGGATTATACGATAAAAAATATGAATCTATTAGGTGGTTTTTTTGACAACGAGAGTGCTTTCGGGCGGGTAATGACGATGCTCGGCACTCTCGTTGTCTGCAATCTGATGTTTGTTGTCTGCACGATTCCCGTGATAACCATAGGATCCGGGTGGAGCGCTCTGTGCTATACCTTTCTCCGGCTGTCTTACAGGGAAGGAGCCGTTAAGCCCGTTTCAGAGTTTATTGAAGGCTTTCGCAGGAACTTTAAAAAGGCGACGATATACTGGCTGCTGATCCTTTTCATTTTCCTGTTTCTTGCCCTTGACTGGTACTGGTGCACGCAGCTTGGCGGATTCTTCCTAAAGATCAGGTTCGGACTGGCTTTGATAGCAATATGCGTATTTATCATTGCCATATATATTTTCCCGGTTTTGACAGTATTTCCGGGAAAGCTGTCTGAGCTGATACAGTATTGTATATATTTTGCTTTTCACAAACCCGTAAAGCTGATCGTTCTGTCTGCGGTCACAATTGTTCCTTTTGTCTTAACATATTCTTTTTTGGATTATTATCCGCTTGCTGCCTTCCTGTGGTTTTTTGCCGGATTCGCCGTGATCGCGAAGGTGTCTGCTAAGCTGCTTCTTTCGGAGTTTAAGCCCTTTCTTGATCGCGGTAAGGAGGAGCTTAAGGAGCAGACGGGC
>JAIKXO010000105.1 GCA_024684065.1 Lachnospiraceae bacterium | reverse complement strand
AAGCTCGTGATACTGGTCCCAGTAAGGCTGCGGTCTTAACGCCAGATAAGATCCGTTACAATTTCCTACAGTCAAATAAAATCCTCCACGGCCATCGCCTTCGCGATAGCCTCCGCTTACGGTTTCAACCTCCTCATCGGTGAGCTTCATCCCTGCTTCTTCGATGATCCCTTTTGCTTCTTCTTTGTTTTTTGCGTTATCAACTTTAGATTTAAGATCCCCTGTAAGCTTCATAAATTTGTCCTCCATAAGGGCAGTTTTTGCCTCTCTATTTATTTATACGTAAGAAAACCGGAAATGGCAATAAAACAATGAAGAAACATTAGGGGATTTTTTCTAATTGATTTTTCAGAGTAAATTCCAGAACAAGACGTCAATTCTGGAATTTACTCTGAAGAACTGAACGGTTGGAATTTAATTTGAAAAAGATGTCACATTTCTTTTGCTATAAAGAATGACAAAAGCTCAAGTATCCGGACAGTCCTACCACAATGTACATCACTCCGAACAGTGTTTGACAGAGATGTAATCTGCCACCCCAAAGGAAGGAAGCTCATGATCACAGATGCCCTCTGCAGGGGGGCGTTCATACGCCCCTTGGTGACCTTTTAGCAGCTGAATGGGTCGATGTCAGGGGCAGACTGCCTTTTATGCTCACGCCCCCGATTTTGGGGGCGTGAGGGATAAATGGCAGGCAACCTTGATATCGGCGCAGGCAGCTGCTATCTCATCTCTGACTGAAATAAAGAAGACAAATGTTGTTTCTATGTTATACTTCTTCTTGCTGTGTCCCGGTAAAAAGGAGGTACTGACATGGCTAACCAGAAACATCTTAATTCAGACCAGCGCCAGATAATTCAGGAAATGATTGCGAATCACCACAAGTTCACAGAGATAGGGAAAGTCCTGGACAAAGATCATTAGGGGATAATTAGAGAGGTTTACATAATGCGCATGAAATGAATGACAACAATCCCCCATCACTCTATATACTCCTCATATGGAACCAGCGCCTCCGCTGCACGATCCAGCCTTCGCGGTATTTCAGCATATTTTTTAAGCACCGCCCGGTATTTTTCCACTTTCTCATCAAAATCCGTCGCATGTTTATTGTAAAATAAAAATGTAGAAAGTTGCAGACCAAAAATGTAGGTTGTTGCAAAGCAAAAATGCAGGTGATTGCAACTACATTTTGTAGGTTGTTGCAGAGCTTTCTGAAGCACCCCCAGGAAAGGGAGGCGCCAGCAAGACAGGTAGCCCCCGAGTCGGGTGTAAAAGATCCATTGCGGACATACTGATAAATCCATATCCTTGAAGTGTTGTGCTAATCAATACGACAAGGAGGAAAGGAGTATGACATCAATGGATCAGATCCATCGTATCAGAGACCTGTACTATGGGCAAGACAAGTCTCTGTCAGAAATCGCCAGCATTGAAAATCTTGACTGGCGTACAGTCCGCAAGTATGTGGACATGGAGGATTTTAACGAAGCACCTCCACGCCCAGATGAGGAACAGCATTCCTCAAAGCTTGACCAGTTCAAGCCGATCATTGACAAATGGCTCATAGAGGACAAGAAAGCTCCTCGTAAGCAGCGCCATACCGCTAAAAGAGTCCACAAACGTCTCAAGAATGAAGTAGCGGGCTATGACTGCTCATACCGGCTCGTAGCCACCTACGTTGCTGAAAAGAAGAAAGAGCTCCACCTGAAGCAGAAGGAGGGATATCTTCCTCTCGAACATCACCCTGGCGAAGCACAGGCAGATTTTGGAGTGGCCGATTTTTACGAGAACGGTACGCTGCACCATGAAGCAAAGTACCTTGTCCTCAGTTTCCCTTACAGCAATGGCGGCTATGTCCAGCTGAACTACGGAGAAAATACAGAGTGCCTGCTGGAAGGGCTGGTAGCGATGTTTGAATACATTGGTGGTGTCCCTACAGAAATCTGGTTTGACAATACCAGAACCATCGTTACCGACATAATAAAAGGTGGCGGCCGCGAAGTTACCGAAAGGTTCCAGAGGTTCTGTGAACACTATCGTTTCAAGCCTGTGTTCATGAATCCCGAGTCCGGCTGGGAGAAGGGAAATGTCGAGAACAAGGTCGGGTATCTCCGCCGCAATGAGCTTGTTCCCGTGCCTCATTTTGATGCACTGTCGGCAAAGAATGAAGAACTTCTCATAGCCTGTGACAGAGACATGGAACGTGAGCATTATGATGACGATGATGACCGTTTTATCTCCGAGCTGTTTGCCGAAGATAAGGCAGCCCTCCTGCCGCTTCCGGCCGTCCCGTTCGATACGTCCCTCTATACGACCGCCAGGACGGATAAATACGGCAAGTTCACCCTCGATGAGGGGAAGCATCGCTATTCAGCCTCTCCCGCCTTCTGTGAAGAAACCGTGCGCTTGCACATCACCTCTGCAGAAGTGACCGTTATGGACAGTGACCTTCACGAGGTTGTCAGACACCGCAGGCTGTATGGCAATGAGCACGAAAGCATGGACTGGATACCTTACCTGCGCTATATATCTCATAAGCCCCGTTCACTGAAAAACAGTGGCATATATGACATGATGCCAGAGTCCATGCGGATGTATATGGACGGATGCGAAAGCAAAGACCGCGGAAGGATTCTCAAGGTTCTCGCCGAACTGACCGAACGAAGCGGCTTTGAAAGTGCTTTGATAACCGTTAACAAGGCTATAGCGCTTCAGGCAACGGATCCTGACAGTCTCATGAGCCTTTACCGGCGTACATATATGGATGTTCCGCCCCTTCCGCCGATAGAGCCCTCTGAAGCGATCCCTAAGATGAAGGTCATCATGTTCCCTTCAGATCTTAGTGCTTTGGACGCCATCCTCACGAAAGGAGGTGCGTCTAATGGCTGAACTTAAAGAATCTATTGCACTGTGCTGCAAGCAGCTTAAGATATCGGCAAACTTTGCAGAAAGGGCCATGTCCCAGAAAGGAGAGACAAACCAGGAATACCTATACAACCTTTTGAGCAATGAGGTTACATACCGGACCGAACGGCGCAAGACCAAGCTCCTCAATACTGCCGGATTTCCGAAAATGTATACTCCCGAGCAGTTTAGAACCAATGAGATTGATTTTCCTTCCGGTGTTTCACTAGATTCCCTGCTGGGATTGGAATTCTACCGTAAGGGAGAAAACCTCATCTTCTATGGCAGTACCGGTACAGGAAAGACCATGCTCTCAACGCTTATAGGGATCGCCGCCTGTAATGAGGATATCCCGGTGAAGTTTTACCGGACAGCAGGCCTTATAAATCTCTTCTCCGAAAGCCAGGCCAAAGGAAGCCTTGCAATGCTGAAAAAGAAGCTTAATGCAGCTCAGATCCTGATATTGGATGAGTTCGGTTATGTACCTTATGACCGCACCGGAGCCCAGTTATTGTTCGATTACCTGTCTGAGATCCATGAGAAGAAATCCGTGATCCTCAACACTAACCTGGAGTTCTCACAGTGGGTGAACATTCTATATGACGAACGTATGACCACGGCACTTATAGGGCGCCTAACTCATCATGTGGAACTTATACTCTTCCCCGGTGGGAATAACCGTCTCAGGGAATCAAGCATCAATGAAGCGTGGGGCAGGATCAATACTCAGCAGGTTGGTAATCATGGCGAGAAATAAAGTTTTCAATGTACACGATCTATACCCGGCAGACTATTGTTTTGATAGCGAGGCTTTTTACGCAGATCCCGAAGGATATGTGTTTACGCCGGATGACATAGCATACAGCAATGCAATGGAGCTCGAGCGATACGAGCAGGAGGTTCCCATGACCTACTACGAAAAAACTCTCCTTCGTAAGTGGGTCATGGCTGGCCACAGTCCACGTGAGATGCCACCTTCAAGATATCTTTGCCTTACGGGCTCCGAACCTTATGATTTTCTCGATGTCCACCGTATGGATAAAGAGATACGGAAGGACATGAAGGGCATGAATAAGGCTCAGCAGAAAGCCTACCTCATGGAATACATAGGCTGGACTGATGATGATGAGTCCCACCCTAAGGTCAGCGATCTTCTTGAACCTACTGAATGGGAAAAAGATCATCCCTTCGAGTAACACAAGTAACTTGATAACTGTATGTCAGCATTGGATGTGCCGGTTCTAACCGGCCGGCATGCTCCTTTGCAATAACCTACAAAATGTAGGTGCAACAACCTGCAAAACCTTTTTGCAACAACCTACATTTTTATTTTGCAACTTTCTGCAAAAAGGGCTTGCAAAAAACATTATAAGCAGACACTAAATAACCCGGTGGATGGTTTCCGCCAACCTACAAGTTCATAATGGATCTGACTATAAACTACATTTTACTGTGACATTTTAAGCCAATGCCCTAAATTTTACTGTCACAAAGAAAGGACGAATATATGTCAGGATCCAAACCATACAGGACAAAGGGTGAATGGCTGTTCCTTATCCAGAAATGTGTTCCGGGAATCCAGGTTTTGGATATATGCTCATGCCTCGAAAAGAA
>JAIKXO010000085.1 GCA_024684065.1 Lachnospiraceae bacterium | reverse complement strand
AATTTTGAGATATATTATGTAAACCAACGCTATATAAAGAGTAAATATATAAGCAGGGCACTGGATGAAGCGTATAAACCGTATCTTATGCTCCATAAGTACCCTTTTGTGCTTCTTTATTTTGATATCCCTTATGATGAGATAGATGTAAATGTCCATCCCTCCAAGCTTGAGGTCAGGTTTTTAAACGCGGAGCCGCTGTATGACCTGATAGTGCATTCCATACGGGATACCCTGAAAAAGCAGGATATGACGGTGGAAGTGAAGAGTGAGCAGGAAAAAGCGCCGTCGATCGAAAAAGCGATCCCCGAGCCATTCGAGGAAAGAAGGCGGATGGAAGAGTTTGGAAGCACAGGCTCTGAAGGGACGGAAATCGTCACGGATCTTATCGGATACGGAGAAAGCGCTGAAAGTGTACAGCCCGGATATAGCGAACATCGTGTAAAGGCCGTATCAAGCCTTAAAGAAGAGGCGGATTATTCCAAAGAGGCTTCATATAATGAGGAAAGCGAATCGGAAACCGTCACGGGATCATACGATAAAAGCTTAAACACTGCTGCAGGATCATACGATAAAGACCTGAACACAGACCGTCATACGCAGGCAGATTTTAAAGAAGCAGGGCAAGCCGAAGCAACACAGCTTTCGTTTCATTCGGATGAACGGTTCCTTTCCAGAGAGGCGGTTAAAAAACACAGGATCATAGGGCAGGTATTCAAAACCTACTGGATGATAGAAATGGAGGATGAATTATATATCATCGACCAGCATGCGGCTCATGAAAAGATAAAATATGAGAGGCTGATAAAGCAGCTGCATGAAAAGAAGGTTTATTCCCAGATGATAGCGCCTTCCGAGATCGTTACACTTACCGGAAGTGAGGAGGAGCTTCTGAAAACATACTTTGACCAGTTCAGTCAGTGCGGTTTCGAGATCGAAAGCTTCGGGGGGAATGAATACAGGATAAGTGCGGTTCCCACGGATCTTTACGGGCTTACGGTATCCGAATACTTCCATGAGATCCTGGATTCTCTTACAACTTATAAGGCTTCAAAGGATATAGACGAGATCCTTCACCACATAGCCACAATGGCCTGTAAAAGCGCGGTAAAGGGTAATACCGAAATGACCTTTCAGGAAGCGTCAGCCCTTATCGATGAGCTTATGGGGCTTGAAAACCCGTATCACTGTCCTCATGGAAGGCCTACTGTCATTAAGTTCAGGAAATCCGAGATAGAAAAAATGTTCAAGCGGATCGTCTGAGGAAAGCCTCTGAGTTTTTACAGGTTATCGGTAATATCTGTATCGTAATAGCCCCGGATCAGCCTGTCCTCATATTCCTCAACCGAAAGAGGCTTATCGAAATAGTAGCCCTGGGCAATTGTGCAGTGGTTTTTCTTAAGGATTTCAACCTGCTTTTTTGTTTCCACGCCTTCTGTCACGCACTCTAAGCCTATATCACGCGCCATCGTGATAACATGCTTATACATAAGGCTCGTAACGCTGTCTTCCGGTTCGTCGTCGGAAGGGAGGAAGCACCGGTCTATCTTCAATACGTTCCAGGGGATCTCCCTGATCAGATTGAGGGAAGAATAACCCATTCCGAAATCATCGACAGAGATAACAACCCCGCTTTTCTGAAGCTCTCCCGATATTCTTTTCAAAGCTTTAAACCCGACTTCCGTAGCTGATTCAGTTAATTCTATCTCGATGCATTGATGAGGTACCCGGTTTCTGTCTATGATCTCCAGTATATGATCGTTAAGATCCACATCAAAAAGATGATTCCTTGAAAGATTGACAGATATCCTGATAACCTGTTTGCCCTCGTCAAGCCATCTTCTGATATCCTTACAGACCAGATCGAGCATATGAAAATCCAGCAGACAGATATCCGCGTTCTGTTCGAGTGCCGGAATAAAATCAACCGGCGGGACGATCTTACCGTCATGATACCATCGGCACAGCGCCTCCGCGCCGATTATCCTGCCGCTTTCTATGTCTACCTTTGGCTGATAGAAGACCCTGAATTCATTGTCCCTCAGAGCTTTCGGAAAGAGAAGGTGGACTCTGGCATAGCTGTCCCGCATGGAGAGCATTTTTTCGTCATAGTATGCTACACGATCATCCGGCTTATGCTTTGCCATCTGCATGGCTGTAAAAATCCTGTTCATTATTTCACCCGGATACGCGGGAGGGTCTTGTGCCGGAATATCAAATATGCCAGCGCTTGCAGAGACAAGTATGCGCCTTTTTTCTTCCGGATCGCAAAAGACCGGGATCCCGGAAAGGATCTGAAGGACCTGTTCCTTCAGCTCTTTCCGGAAAGCCATAACAAAATTATCTCCGCCGATCCTGCATACCGCCGCATCATCTCCGACGGATTCCTTAAGAATATCATAATAATTACGCATGACAATATCTCCGGCGGATTTTCCGATCTCCTGATTGATGACGGAAAAATGCGAGATATTATAGCATAAAGTCGTATATCCGGAGATCCGGTCCTCACTGATCAGCGAATCCAGAAAACGGAGAAAGAAGCGAAGATTGGGATATTCTTCATCATCATAAAAACCGAGCCTTTCCAGAGATATCTCAAGCCGGTTACGACCGATAAAGCCAAGCAGGGCAAAAATGATCAGTTCGAGCTTTTCCTGCTCTTCCCTGCTTAAGGGCTCTTCCCCGTCAGCCATAAACATGGTAGATCTGATAACGGCTCCGGACTTTGTGATAAAGCGCTTTTCGAGCACGGGATGTCCTTTCTGTCCGGTGTCGTAATCGACCATGATCTCTCCATCATGAGCTTTTTCGGCGCCTTCACTCCGATAGAATTCGGTAACGCCTTTTGAAAGACGGAAAAGAATGCCGAATTCCCTGAGGACCTGAACGAATTCTTCCCTGTCAAAATGCTGCGGATCCGAAGTGCATCTGATCATGCGCTCAAACAGGATATTATATTGCTCCAGCCTAAACTGATCCATTCTTGCTCCTTATAACAGCGGTAATCAAAACCATACATTACATACTGACGTATCCGCCATCCGCGGGAGGGCAAATCACGTTACATGCAGGTATAGCCTCCGTCCACCGGAAGGGCTATTCCCGTCACATAGGAAGAATTAGGGGATGCTAAGAATACAACGGATGTATCAAGCTCACCTTCATTTCCATAGCGCTCGAGAGGGATCATGGTCTTAGCGTTCTGCTGGAAGAAATCGCTGTTTAATGTATCCGTGGTCAGCGGTGTATAGAAATAACCCGGACAGATGGCATTTACGGTTATACCGTATGCGCCCCATTCGGCAGCCAGTGCTCTTGTAAGGTTTACGACTCCGCCCTTTGCGGCATGATAGGGGGCGGAACCGGCTATCTTATTCCCGACAAGGCCATACATTGATGCTATGTTAATAATACGACCGTATTTTGCCGGGATCATGGCCTGATTGGCGACAGCGCGCGCAAATTTGAAGGTGCCGAACAGATCCACGTCAAATTCCTTCTGGAACTGCTCGTCGGTTATATTTTCCGCGTGATCAACGGCACCGGTTCCCGCGTTGTTCACAAGGATATCAACACGGCCGAAGCGCTCCATGGCTGTTCTGACCGTTTCCTCTATCTCGTCTGTCTTTGTTATGTCGCATTTGATCGGCAGGGTCTCAACTCCGTGCTCTTTGGAAATATCACTGCATACCTGTTCCAGCATGTCCATCCTGCGCGCTATGGCGACGATCTTACAGCCCTGATTCGCAAGGGCATTGGCCATCTGTACCCCCAGGCCCGAAGAGCAGCCGGTCACTACGGCAACATTTCCCGTAATCTCAAAAATTCTCTTAAACATACCTTGTAAAAATCCACCTTTCCAGCCTTATGCCAGAGCCCTGACAAAATGTCAGCTTAAACATCTGCGGCTTAAAATATATTTATATACATTATACATTGAAAACGTTTAACAGAACAGTTAATTTTCACTTAAATATATTTTATGGTATCAGGTCAAAAGCCATAACCCACGGCAAGCCTGACTGCCAGAGGGTTAAAGGCTTTATTACCTGACCCTCACATTTAATCAGCGTTTCACTTATACCGTATGTAAGCTCAGAACAGAAGGCTGCAAACGAGGCATTTTATGTTTTACATGAGGTCTGCCCTTTGCTATAATTGTCATGCATAATGCAGCAGGAAATGATCCGGTCAAAGATCCGGATCGGCATGAACTAAAGTTCGTGCCTGAGCACACGATTTGCTTCGCAGATCGGTGCAGTCAGGAGGAGATCGAGACACATGAAAAAATGGAAAACCTGGCAGATCGTTCTGTTTACCGCACTGTGTGTATGTCTGAACGTTGGCGGAAAGCTGCTGTCCGTATGGCTTGAGCTGCCCGTGTGGGCGGATTCCTTCGGTACGGTTCTGTGCGCATATATTGCAGGCCCGTTTTGCGGTGCGATTGTCGGAGTTACGGGTAATCTGTCGTATTGCATGGTAAACCGTCTTTCGGCCGCTTATTCGATTACGAGCATAGCCCTTGGCATTATCATAGGCATAGCTGCAAACAGAAAGTGGTTTGACCGTTTTTACGGCTTTATGAAGGCAGCTTCCTTAACAATGCTCACCGCTCTGGTCGTGTCCGTACCGATCAATTTTATGTTCCATGACGGATATACCGGAAACATATGGGGAGACGGAGTCATCAATTATCTTATGGATAAGGAATGGTCACCGGCTCTGTGCGGTATCCTTGGACAGCTTGCTATCGAATTCGTAGATAAAGTGATCACAGTCGGTGCTGTTTATCTTTTCATCCTGCTCCGGCGTTATAACGAAAACAAAAACAATGAAAAGATGATGCTTAAGGGCAGTGTTGAAAAGACGACCGTGATCCTTTTGCTGTCATTCGGGCTTTGCCTTTCCTTTTCTAAGACGGTCAGTGCCGGGACCGTAACAGACACTGAAGCAGAGACAGGTTCCTTAAATCCGGGCGGCGGATCCGGCGATCAGGTAAATAAAGGGGAATTACCTGATTATAATGATTACGTTCAGAGTATATATTCAAGCAACAACGGCCTGCCCTGCGGAGAAGCCAACGATATCGCGCAGACCAACGACGGTGTTCTCTGGATCGGCACATATGCCGGACTTTATCGATATAACGGGCGGGAATTCCGCTGGGTTGATGATTATGAGTCCGTAAAAAACGTGAACTGTCTTTATGTTGATGAAGAAGGCCGTCTGTGGATCGGCACGAACGATAACGGACTGTCCATCATGATCCGTGAAGAGATAGTCAACGTGCTCGATCAGTCATCCGGCCTTCCGTCAAATTCGGTAAGATGCATTATCCGTGCCTCGGACGGATACTATTATGTCGGTACCACCTCCAGTATGCAGGTACTCGTCATGAACAACGGCCTTAAGGCCGCTAACACTCTGGAGGAGATAAACTATGCCGACAGTATCACCGCCGATGAGAGCGGCCACGTTGTGACCATAGACTCGGACGGGCGGCTTTTCCTTATGGCCGACGGTGTTGTGAAAGCATCGTATAAGCTTCCGGACGGGCAGGAACAGTTCAACTGCTGTGCCTTTGCGCCTGACGGAACACTTATGGTGGGGTCTTCCACGGATCATATCTACAGCTATGATATATCCGGAGGTGATTTTAAAGAGCTGGACATGCAGATCTGTGAAAATGTGAACAGCATCAACAACATAAATTTCCTGGATGACGGAACTCTTTTTATCTCCACTGACAGCGGTGTTTCATACATAGACAGGGAAGGTTATCATTTCCTTAATACTAATGATTTCAATAACTCCATCGACAATATGCTGTATGACTATCAGGGAAATCTCTGGTTCACGTCCTCAAGGCTCGGGCTCTTAAGACTGGCCAAGTCTCCTTTCAAGGACGTTTACGGTTCGGTCGGGATGGAGCGAAGGGTCGTAAACGCCATAGTATTTTGGAAGGACAGCTATTACATCGGTACCGATAAGGGACTGGACGTAGTTGATAAGGCCTGTCGCCGGCAGATAAATAACAGTCTGACCGAAGAGCTTTCGGGAAAACGTATCCGCTGCATGTATGTAGATGACAAAGAACATCTCTGGGTATGCACTTATGGCAACGGCCTGATCGAATATTCTCCGGATGGTGAGACCTGGGAATATAACGCGGAGAACGGGAGCTTCGGGAACAGGGCCCGCATAGTGACCGGCCTTTCTGACGGAACGATCATTGCGGCAGGTGATACCGGTGTAACCTATATAAACGATCATAAGGTTACGAAGACCATCCGCAACGAAGACGGCCTTATAAACTCCATGATATTAACGGTGACCGAGCGCGGAGACGGATCTGTCCTTGCGGGTACGGACGGAGACGGCATCGCGGTGCTTAAGGACGGAAAAGTTGAAAGGATGCTTACCCGGGAGGACGGGCTTTCAAGCGGAGTGATCCTTCGCACCGTAAAAGATCCGAAATCCGAAGGTGTGTTTATCGTTACCAGCAACAGTCTGTGTTATCTGGAACCGGATTCTTCAAGGGACAATTCAAGGGGTTCCATCCGCGTGCTTGAAAAATTCCCTTATTTTAACAACTATGATATCTGGGTAAAGGACGAGAACACGCTTTTCGTTATGTCAAGCGCCGGGATTTATGTGGTTGAGAGGGATGAGCTCGTGGCAGGGGAAGAGATAGGCTGGGAGCTTTTAGATGCCCGCAGGGGGTTGGGAACTTCTCTTACTGCCAATTCCTGGAATTATTATAACGGGAAAGGCGAACTGTTCCTGCCCTGTGATACCGGTGTCTATATAATAGACGTCGAAAAATATAACACTGATGTGCGTTCTTACCGGATGCAGTTAGCTTCCGTCAGGTTTGACGGAATCATCCAGCCTCCTGTGCGCGCGGGAGAGATCATAGTCGGCCAGGGCGTAAGCCGAGTGGAGCTTTCTCCCGAGATCTTAAACTATACGATACAGGAACCCAATGTCGGCTACCGCCTTGAGGGTTTCGACCCGCAATGGACAACCGGTTCCCAGAACAGCCTTAACAATATTAACTATGTCAATCTCCCGGCAGGCAGCTATACTTTCCGTCTGGCCATCCTGGACAGCGCGGGCGAGCAGGTGCTCGAGGAGCGTAAATTCGTGCTGATTAAAGAAGGCGAGTTCTATGAACAGACATTTTTTTATTTCTACATGCTGGTTGTTCTTATCTCTATCATAATCTGGTTTACCTGGCTCGCGGTGCAGAGACAGCTGAACCAGCAGCAGCTTAAGCTGAATATGGCAAACGAGACCGTCAATGCGATCGCGAACGCTGTCGATGCCAAGGATGTGCGTACACACCAGCACTCCATGCGTGTAGCGGAATACTCGGAGCTGATCGCAAAGGAGATGGATTGTTTCAAAGGCTTTAATAAGGAAAAAGAGCTCTCAAACCTTAAAAAGGCCGCCCAGCTGCATGATATCGGCAAGATAAGCGTTCCGGACAGCGTACTTAATAAAGTGGGGCGGCTGACAGATGAAGAATTTGTCCAGATGAAATCCCATGTGACAAAGGGAGCGGAGATCCTTAAGGATTTCACGCTGGTTGAGCATGTTGAAGAAGGTACGAAGTACCATCATGAACGCTACGACGGACGCGGTTATCCGGAGGGCTTAAAGGGGAAGGAGATCCCGCTGATCGGACGTATCATATCCGTGGCCGATGCCTTTGACGCGATGACATCAAACCGGGTTTACCGCAATCATATGGACACCGATTATGTTATGACGGAGATGAAACGCGGGCGGGGCACTCAGTTTGATCCCGATGTGCTGGACGCCTTTTTCCGTCTTATAGACAAGGGCGTGATCAACCTTAATGAAATCTATGCCCAGAAGCGTGCGGAGATCGATCAGGCAGATCAGGAGGCCCATGAGGAGCTTGCGCGGCGCGTGGAAGAAGACAGGAAGATCCAGGCCGCACAGATGCTTAACGAAAGCGGAAAAGATCCGGAAGATGCAAAAGAAGCCCCGGACTCCGGGGAAGTCAGGTCTGATGCTTCAGGGGCAGAAACCACTTTGAATAAAGGAGCCCCCGGTTCTGAAGAAGGTATGTCAGATATTTCCGGGGCAAAAACCCCTTTCAATAAAGGAGAAGAGGGATGAAGCGAGTATATATAGCAACTGTGCTGACCTGTCTTGTAATAATGGCCTTTTTTTTCTGCTTTTTCAGGTTTACGAACCTCTCCGGAAGAAAGGAGCACCTGACAGTCGGTTTTATTTATGACAATGATGAAAGCACTCCCTATACCTACAATTTCTCGCTTGCGAAGGATGCGCTCGAAAAGAAATACGGGGAACAGGTTGAGGTCATTACATGCAGCAATGTCCTGGACGATGAGATAGAGGAACCCGTTGCAGAGCTGGTCGAAAAAGGGTGCAGCATCATTTTCTTTAACGGCTACAGCACACTGGTGATGGAGCTTGCCAAAAGGTATCCCGATATTGAATTCTGCCAGACATCCTATAAGGATATGAGTGGAGTGACAGTGCCGCAAAATTATCATACCTTTAAGGGCGAAGCCTATCAGGGCCGTTATGTTAGCGGGATAGCCGCCGGGATGAAAATAAAGCAGATGATCGAGGAAGGGCTGATCACAGAGGATCAGGCGGTCGTGGGCTTTGTGGCCGCTTTTTCAACCTCAGAGGTCATATCGGGCTATACCGCCTTTCTGCTTGGCATACGCTCAGTGGTGCCTACGGCTGAAATGCGCGTCTGTTATACACAGACCTGGAGCAGCTATGCCCAGGAAAAGGGCGCCGCGCGCAGGCTTATCGATGAAGGGTGCGTGATCATTTCCCAGCATACTGATACCATCGGTCCGGCAATCGCCTGTGAGGAGGCTTCCGAAAAGAGGCCGGTATATTATGTCGGAAACAACCAGAGTATGTCGGAGGTCGCTCCCGGTACGTCCTTAGTAACTTCCAGGATATGCTGGGAACCGTATGTACTTTCGTCTGTTGAGGCGGTAATGACGAATAAGAACATAGAATCGTCCCTTGGCGGGCATGTGCGTATACACGGAAATGACGCTTCCGCCGGATTTCAGGATGGCTGGGTGGAAATGGACGATCTGAACCTGCAGGTTGCGGCTGCCGGAACCCAGAAGGCAATGAAGAGTGCAATAGAACAGTTTAAACAGGGAAATGTCGGTTTTGTATTCAAAGGCGATTATACGGGAGTCGATCCCGAAAATCCCTCAGATACCTGTGATCTTAAGAACGGATATATAGAAAATGAAAATACATCATATCCTTTATTCCACTATATTCTTTCGGATATCATAACGATAACGGAATGAGGATATCGACCGGAGCGGGAACGCGGCCAGGCAGCCTGTGGACGGCTTAGGACCGAAACAGCGATGACGTAAAATACGTATTAATACTTATCAATACGGAAAGGATCACGGGAATAAGCAAGTTTACAAAATTTCTTCCTCATGATAGAATTATTTTGTTGTTTACTTTACTTTGCAGAGATTCATTTAAATATATAACCGGGAGGTAGAAAAATGAAAACAGACGTCATTACGGTTTCCGCCGACGGCAATAAAATGGAAGAAGCCCTGGACCAGGCATCTAAGGTTGCGGCATATTCGGATTTATCCGGGAAAGCGGCGATTCATCTGCGCCTCCTCGGCTAGGAAATGATGTGCGTCATGAGGGCGATAACCGGAGAACAGGAAGGAAAATTCTGGATAGAGAGCGAGGACGGCCTCTATCGTCTTCATCTTCTGGTGGAAACTCCGATAACCGCCGAGAAGAGAAAACAGCTTTTATCTGCCTCTACCAGCGGAAAAAACGAAGCGACAAAGAGCTTCATGGGAAGGCTGAGAGAATTCTTTTTCAGCGGCGTCGATGAAGATATCGCTTCCTTCAGTGATCCGCTCCTTCTGCAAAACGGAGCGCAGTTTGGCGAAACGCCTGTTCTGGACTGGGAGTGGTCAATGCTTCGTTATGAAGATGCCCTGAAGCCGCTCGTTGAAGAAAAGAACGAAGATGCGTTAGTGGCCTGGGACGAACTTGAAAAATCCATTGTCGCAAACGTTGCCGATGAAGTAAAGATAAGCATCCGCGGCTGGCAGGTAGAGATGATCTTCGAGAAGAAACTGTAATATATGATTGCGACTTAAGTTGAATCGCCCGCTCTTATTAAGAGCGGGCTTTACTGCGCCGATTTACGAAGTAAATCGTGCGCTTAGGAACGAACTTCCAGTTCGTTCCGATTCGATCCGGAGGATCGAATCATTACTTTACTGCGCCGATTTACTTTTGTCAGAAAGAGAGATGAAAAATGAGAAAGATAGCTGTCGTCTTCCCGGGAGTAGGGTATACAAAGGACAGGCCGCTGCTATATTATGCAGGAAAAGAGGCGGTCGCCTGCGGGTTTGAACTCAGACATCTTAATTTTGCCGGTATTGAATGGAGCAAGGAAAAGCTTAAGGATCATTCCTTTTTGCTTAAAACTCTTGACAGGTGCCTTCACATTACCGAAGAGGCACTTGAAGATCTGAGAGATATGTCCGGCGATGAGGTCCTGTTTATTTCAAAGAGTATTGGGACAGTAGTGGCGTCCGCATACGCACGCAAAAAGGGACTGGACGTGAAGCACATATGCTTCTCCCCGCTTGAGATGATAGACGGTTTTATCAGGGAGGAGAGCGGTATTCTGTTTTACGGTGATAACGATCCGTATGCTGACTATGCGCCCATTGAAAAGATCGCAAAGGATAAAAAGCTTGAAGCATTCAAGATAAGCGGAGGTAACCATTCGCTCGAAACGGGAGATATATTCACGGATATTGACAATATAAAAGAGATAATGCAGAAAATAGCGGATCTGTTGGAAAAAGTCGATATCTACCGGATAAGGGTCAAAGACAGGGATGATGTTTTAAGGGATCTTTCGGACTACAAAAACAAGGTCCTTCTTATCGTCAACACGGCCACCGGATGTGGATTTACACCGCAATATGAGGCTCTTGAAAGGATGTACAAAAGCTATCATGATAAAGGTTTCGAGGTCCTTGACTTCCCCTGCAATCAGTTTGGGAGACAGGCTCCCGGTACAGCCTCGGAAATACACAGCTTTTGTACGGCCAGGTATGATATTTCCTTTGAGCAGTTTGCCAAGACAGAGGTCAACGGAGAAAACGAAACCGAGTTGTTTTCGTATCTTAAGAAAAAGCAGGGTTTTCACGGATTCGGCGACTCTCCGGATGCGGAGTATCTGAGAAAGAAGCTGTCAAAAGAAGTACCCGGATATGAGCATACAGCAGATATCAAGTGGAATTTCACAAAATTCCTTATAAGCAGGAGCGGAGAGGTCGTGGCACGCTTCGAGCCGTCGGAAGATCTGGAAAAAGTAGAGCAGGCTGTCCTGAAAGAGCTGGGAGCTTAGCCTTATCGGCAGCCTGAGCCTTCCATCAAAATATTCAAAATATTGCTTGACAAATTATATTGTGCAAAATATAATATTATCAAACATAACAACTGTATAATATTTAATTTCGATGGAGGTAATATAAATGGGATTTTATGATCTGAGTGTAACAGCAGCTGATGGCAATGAGATATCGATGAAAGATTTTGAAGGGAAGGTGGTTCTTGTCGTAAATACGGCGACCGGCTGCGGATTTACCCCTCACTATAAGGATATCGAAGCAATGTATGAGAAATATCACGACAGGGGATTCGAGGTTGTTGACGTTCCCTGCAACCAGTTCGCGGGTCAGACTCCGGGTACGGATGAAGAGATACACGATTTCTGCACATTGAAATATAATACACAGTTCCCCCAGATGAAAAAGTCGGATGTCAACGGAGAGACTGCGATCCCGTTGTTTAAGTATCTGAAAGAGCAGAAGGGCTTCGAAGGCTTCGGTAAAGGACCAAAGGCCTTCGCCATGAGCGCGATGCTTAAAAAGATCGACAAAGACTATAAGAACAATGCCGAGATCAAGTGGAACTTCACCAAGTTTGTCATAGACAGAAACGGAAATGTAGTCGCAAGATTTGAACCTACAGCTAAAATGGAAGA
>JAIKXO010000069.1 GCA_024684065.1 Lachnospiraceae bacterium | reverse complement strand
AACCAGTTTTGTTGTTTACTGTCTATATACCTGAAAAGAGAAATAAGAAGCGCCGCAAGGATCGCTATAAGCTGAAGGATATTCTCTAGATAATCCATAAACATATAAAAGCCCTCATATAATACTTAAACGCGATCCTTCGTAAGCCCCGGAAAATGATCCCGGAAATCCGTATGATCAAATGTCGATAACATTATCATTTTTATCTTACCACAAATATCCCTCAGTAGATATATAATATTTGAAAATACGCGGTCAATGATCATATTATTCTTTGCGATCCGGTATGCAGCCTATACTATAAATCGTACCATTTCATCTTACGTCTCTGACTGTTTGCTCTTATGATGAACGTAACAATCCAGCGCCTGACCGGTAAATGATGAACTACTTAACGATTCTGCCTTATGCTGATTGACACGACAGTCTATCAAGTGTACTATTAACGTAAGTTTGTATGCTGGCAACCTGTTATACAGGGGTATGCATCCATACTGCGTTGATTTACTTTGATTTTTTATGATTCAGACGCCCGGAGCATCTGAAAAAGAAAGGACCATATGGCTGATAAGATCAAAAAGGAAAAAGCTGTGTCAGTGCCTAACATCCGTCCTGTAAAAAAGACCTTCGTCTGTGAACAGGTGTACGAACAGATGAGGGACAATTTAAGGAACGGGTTCTGGCGCCCCGGTGAAAAGCTTCCATCAGAAACAGAATTGTCCGGCATGTTCGAGGTGAGCCGCATAACTGTCCGCAACGCTTTGCAGCGGCTCAGGGCACAGGGGCTTATTGAGACCAGATTCGGAGAAGGCTCCTTTGTAAAGGAGGCTGATATCGGTGAACAGATGAAATCTATACTTCTGCCCGAGGTATATCTGCAGCCGCACAGTGTTGAGGAGGTCCTGATCTTCCGCTCCGCCATCGAGGTGGAAACAGCAGGGATTGCGGCTCTTCACGCCACAAAGGAACAGATCACTAGACTGAGGGAGTTTTATGCAAGGCACCGCAGTATCAAGCGTACCGATATGGAACAATATGCCCAGATCGATCTGGATTTTCATTATACGATAGCCGAAATGACCAATAATTCGCTTATCATGGCCACATACGAAATGCTTGGTGACATTCTCAGGAATGCCATGCAAAGGATCGTTGAGGCCGGTCTTGATAACGGTCTGCCATACCACAAGAGGCTTTTGGAGGCGATCGAATCAAGGAGCGAGCATGAGGCCATACTGGCAATGAAGGATCATATGAAATCAACGATAGCCGCATACAGACAGCTGTAAAGCGGGCGCAACCATATTTCCCGGGAAAACTTCGTGCACGATTTGCTTCGCAGATCGGCGCAGACGGATATTTCTCATTCAACGAAACAGGGAGATTTTTCAGACAGCCACAAAACACGGTAAAAAGTAACAGGAGGGATAAAGCATGAATGTAAAAGGAAAAAGTGTTTTAATAACCGGCGGTGCCGGAGGACTTGGCAGCGTTATCGCAAAAAAACTCGCCTCAAACGGAGCCGATATTTTTATTCTGGATCTTCCGGCGGCAAAGGATGCGGCGGAAAAGCTTATAGAGGAGCTTAAAGCTTTTGACGTTTCCGCCTTTTATGAGCCGATCGATCTTACAAATGAGGAGGAATGGAAAACGGTTATCGCTGATGTGTGCTCTAAAACTGAAAAGATCGATGTCCTTGTAAACAATGCAGGCATCAATATCCGCAAACCCATAGAGGAAATGTCCTATGAGGAATGGATGACCATGATGAGTGTTAACACAGGCGGAGTATTCTTAGGAGTAAAGTATGTTCTTCCGGAAATGAGAAAACAGGGAGGAGGCGCCATAATAAACACCTCTTCGGTCTGCGGCCTGATCGGCCACCGGTTCACGCCCGAGGCCTATACTGCGACAAAAGGCGCCGTTACGCTGTTTACGAAGGCAGTCGCCTCTCGGTACGCTTCTCAGGGTATCCGCTGCAATTCCATACATCCGAGCACGGTTGACACTCCGCTCGTACACGAAAGGCTGAAGGATCCCCAGTTTGCATCCGAAAGGCTTGGAGAGGTGCCTCTCGGAAGGCTTGCAACAGCCGAAGATGTCGCCAATGCCGTCCTCTATCTTGCATCCGAGGAAGCTTCCTTTATAAACGGGATCGCGCTTCCGATAGACGGCGGGGTCACCTGCTGTTAGAGGGTTTGGGGCAATTGTACGGCAGATAAGCCAAAGAGAAAATTATAGAGTTTGCTTACGAAAAATCAATATTTCCGAAAAGTACTAAAATACAGATCTTTTCGGTTCCAAAGATTTTTTATAAAATAAAAATCCTTGGGACATACACCTGAAGAAGTTATACTTCAATAAAAAACGGTCACTGTTCAGGAAGCGACGATATCAGTATACCGCAAGGCTTCCCGTAACTGACCGTTTTTTCTTTCTTATTAAAGGGGCTATTTGCCCCTGAAATATCTGACATATCCTCTTCAGAGTCAAGTGCTTCCCTATGCCATATGTAATTTCTCTTTCAATGCCTCCTGAAGAACCTGGGAAAAGTTTACTCCTGCCTCCACGGCTTTTTCATTAAGCCATTCCGGAATCGAGAGGGTTTTCTTTACTGCCTTATTATTATGCATTCTGTGATATTCTTCAGTATCACAACGAATATAATTCAGGAAGTCGTTTTCACTAAGATCATAATTATTATTCGGTTCAGGTATTTCTTTCCCCTCTTTTTCATAATCATAAAGAGTAAATGCTAACACATCCTCTGCCATATATAATGCATCTTCCAGGTCATCGCCACACGTATACTGTTCAGAAAACACCTGTACTGCATTCCGGACATATTATGAAAACTTACCTGCCTTCCATTAGATCGTACTCAAGTCACGCAAAAAAACAGCCTCACCCCTTCAAATTTTCCTAAGATCTTTATTTCCTTATCTCAACCAGATACCCCTTCTCAAAATCCTCCCGGTTATAGTATTGTGCATTAAGGTTTTTCTGGTCATAAACAATGCTCCACTCCGTCCGTTCCGTATCTGAGAAATTCTTTTTGCTTGCTGCCTCCAGGGCATCCCGTACCTGGGCGCGGGTCATCTGTACCTCTTCCCCTCCGGACAGTTTCTCCTTAAGGACATCAAACCTTTCATGAGACTGCTCCGTCCCGATCCCGTATTTCTTCCCTTCCGAAACATAGAAATTCGTCAGGACCGGTGTCTCGGTGATAACAAGCTCGTCATCTATATATTCAGCCGCTACGGCATCTCCCTTTGCGTCCGCAATGGCAAAATGCACCATATAACCAAAGGAAGCATGCATATCATAGTCCTTTAGGAGCTCCACCGCCTCTTTCGTATCCGCCGCCTTGTTGAGCAGGAGCCGGACCGCCGTTGTCGTCGTGACATCCGGTTTGTCCGTATTCTGGTCGATCGTCGCATCATCCTCGATCATGTTCACTGCGACACAGAGCCCCTTCTCGTTCATCCCGTCAAGAGGAGTATACAGGGCCGCCATTTTCAGGACATTCTCCGGGATAGACATGTTTCCCACCGCCGACTGAATAAAGCCGATATTTACGGTCGAAACGGAAGCATACCCCTTGTCCGGGTACGAAAACAAAATCTGCTTGTCACACTCCGACCAGTCAAAATTCCTGCCGAAATAATACCCGTCCTCCCCAGACTCAACTGAGATCGTGCTGCAGCCGAAGCCGGCCATTTTCAGTAAAAAGCTCCCAATCCCCGGCATCAGAGTATCCGCAAGAAAACGGATCAGATCCTCATCCGAAGCCACCCCGCCCCGGGCGATAAACTTTTCAAACCCGTAATCGCCGCGGAATTCCGTAACCGATAGCCCGTC
>JAIKXO010000054.1 GCA_024684065.1 Lachnospiraceae bacterium | reverse complement strand
CCCTTGTTTCACCCACTGCTTCACCTGTTTCAGTCTATATATCTCCAATCCGTGTAATACACATTTTGAAATACATCCCACAGTTCAAAGCAGATGTTGAAGGAATAGTCTTTCAGATCAGCATATCCCACGGTAAGCCCTTCTTTCGGTACCGTGAGAGTACCCGGCCACTCGAGTATTTCTTCTTCAGGATTGCCATATTCACAGAAATACGATACAAAGGTAAGCTTATCTCCCTCCTTAAACTGCTGAAGGTTTCTGACGCTGTCGCCTCCTTCAAGCGACATCTCATCAACAACCCAGTATCCGCAGACTCGTGCGTCAACCGAATTTTCCGTCAGCTTACCCGTATGAGGCGTCATTTCAATTGCAACACGAAGAACTACCATTTCATCGGAAATGCCGGGTTCGCCCTTTTTGCCTTCCCTTGTCAGTAAAGCGAGAACGTCACCGTAATAATAAGTAATTTCCTCTCCTTTTTCGGTAATCTTAGTTCCGTAATCCGCCAGGTCGTAAGGAACCACTTTATCATTTATCGTTATCCAGGTTTTGTCATAGTCTGCTACGATACAGTACTCATCGGTATCAGCCGTCTCGTGATCCAGAAGACTGGGATTTTTAGAACTGCTGTCATAGAAGTAAGCTTCCGAAATGATATCCCGGCCCAGCTCCTGGAAACCTGTTCCCTCGTCCGCCCATACATGCATGGCGACAAAAGTCATTTTGGCCATCTCTTCCCGTGGAATATCTATCACGGTCTTATCGCCGATCGTTTTATACGGCAGTAACGTCGGAAGCACCGGCTCTGCCTCTGCCGAATACATTCTCTTCATATCCGGCCTGTACCAGTCCTCTGACGAGAAGCCATTACCACGGCTTGTCTCTTCATCAGACAGCGTCCTGATCGTACAGAAGCCCGAGAAATAATCCCTGTAGACCTTGTCAAATTCCAGGGTCTCCAAAAGCTGGTACATCCTGCTGTACTGGTCCAGATAATCATAGGGATAATACATGGCAAGGCCGTTTGCGCCCTCCATATTGGACCGGAAATGTACTATGGCATTTTTAACAGAGCTTTTTAAGGTATCGCCGCCCGCAACGCCTGCTTTATCCACATAATCGATAATGTCTATCTGATCATAGCCGCCGTTTCCGAAGCTCCTCGTATCATACCTTGCCTTTGAGAGAGTGACGTACTTATCCGCCTCAAGCGCTTTTTCGGACTGACCCGCAAAATCCATAAGCTTTTTGTATACATCATCGAGCTTTTCCAGATCAATGAGCGACAGCGTATAGAGATTGCCTTCCTTCTCGTTGGATTCTGCAAAATCATCAACTATCATTTTGCCGAAGGTTTCAACGGAAACCTTGGGATCCTTAAGAAGGGCTCCGACCCAGTTAGTATAATACCAGCCGTTTCCGGGCTCCATTTCTTCAGAAGCGATCATGTAATCGGCAAATGGCTTTAACATATAGGCAGTTTCAACTGTTCCCATAAGGCAGGCATCAAAGCCGATAAAAGCAAAGCGGCCGCCTGCTGTTTCAAATGCCTTCTTGAGCTGCTGGAGACGCATCATGGATCCCGAGTGCGTCTCATCGGCCCCAAAGCCAAGGACAGGGCCGCCGCCGTGATCCCAGAGTATCAGGCCATAGCGGTCTGCGGGATAGGATGCCATGCCCCAGGCTATAAAATCGGAAAGGGTTCCGGGGTTTGCCATGTTTGCAAGCTCAAATTCCTGCTTCAGTACAAACTCTTCACCGACGACCTCAAATCTCGCGCTTTTATCCGCGGGTATTTTGAAATCGGGAGACCAGCTATTTGCGCCTCCGGTCTGTACTACGAACTTTACGGGCTGGTCAGATTTCCCGGCTTTTTTATATGCATCGCAGATCTCATGAATGTCTTTTGTTCCAAGCCCGTTTTGCGATTCAAGGTTTGAACCTACCATGTAGATGAGCACCACGGTATCCAGATGCCCCTTATATACCTCTACGGGCTCGGCATAGGAAGAGGTCTTCGCGTTATCATCAGCCTCAGCCGACTGCCCTTTCTTTCCGGCAAGCCCTCTGGCCGTGGACTCAGTATCCTGGTCCACGGCCTGGGTCTGTGTAGCTGCGTTGATTCTGAAGCCCAATAACAGAATTAACAGTGCCGCGATAAATAAAGCATATTTTGATCTGCCTGCCGTCATATACCTGTCTCCTGTCCTAATGCATCGCTCCGGCGGCCATGGCCTTCATGTTCTCTTTTGAAGAATTGTCTCCGTATCCGTAGAAGGAGTTGATTATCATGATCTCGCAGGTACCGTCGTTAAAGCCGGAAACAAACAGCTTTGTGCAAACGTTGACATCATACCAGTCATTCCACATATTTGCCGTGATAGTGGCAACCGTGCCGTTGTCATTTCCCCAGGTGTACTTGGAATCAGCTATGCCATCGTTTTCCCCGTAGATATCAAAGAAATCCTGCACAAGATAATGGCTTCCAACCTTCCTTAAGAATTCCTCATCGGTTCCGGCAAATGAATAATACTCATCTGTTACGTTCCTTGCAGTGACGCAGGCTATATCACCATCGGAAGCCCACAGATAATCATCGGCTTCTCCGGAATTATACCAGCTCGGGAACACTAAGTATACGCCCTTTGAAGGAGACCTGAGCTTATATCTTCCATCACTCTGTTCTTCATAATATGCGTCATATTCTCCGTACCTTCTGTTCACTTCTGATGAATCAGAAGTATTCGCTGTGGTCGGCTTTACGGGGATATAGGGGGACAGTGTATCGCCTTCATTATCCTTAAGCCTGAGGGGACCAAGGATAGTAAGTATCTCAGCTGAATCCGCTCCCTTTTCGGTCATTTCAAGCTGTGACCCGTTAATCTCATATTTCCCTTCGGTCAGAAGATCATCTGTCTTCATATCATAGGTTTCATAGCTTCCGGAATCATATATAGCAAGATACATTTCATCATAAGCATCATATTTCCAGTATCCTGCAAGGTCCTTGGCCGTTACTGCCGTTTCCGCGGGCTTAAAATCTCTTGTCAGTTCGTCATCGGACTGCTTCTTTTCGCTGCCGGATGCGTCTGCTGCGATGTCAGCCGCTTCAGGCTCTATCTCCTCGGATTCCTCCCCTTTGTTCTCATCATTGCCGAGGGAGAGGGCGGCCCGGTCAATGGAAACAGCCTGTTCGGACGAGTCCGCGCTGACATCCTCAATGCTTATAAGCTCAATTCCTTTAAGCTCTTCGTCATAGAAAGCCTCGTTATCCTCGTAGAAATCCGCGGGACAGCTGTAGCCGTAATAATAGGTAAACGTGTCGGTAGGGATCACGACACCGGTTCCCCATCTGGTATCTTCATTTGAACCCCATTCCCAGTTTACCCTGTAGGCAGGATAGGATAAATCTGCGCTCAGCTCTTCATATAAGCTTACTTCATTTACCTCGCAGCCTTCCTTAACCGCTTCCTCAACAAAGGACTTCACATATGCCTCTACGCCGTCATCTCCGGGATCCTTTGCAGGGGCGCACATATTTGTGATGATCGTGTCTCCATCCTCTGTCATATCTTCATAATAATATGAACCATCATCATTGTTTTTATTTACAAGATTTGTAAGGCCTGTATAGCCCTTTGCCGCTATGGCAAGCATATTCTGTGCGGCAGTCTCAGCCTCTGCAGCCGCGGCCTGCTCATCTTCACTTACCTCGCTTTCTGTCACTGTCTCTGTCTCTGTTTCTGTTTCTGCCGCCTGTTCAGCCGCAGGCTCGGCAGGAGCCGCAATATCCGGCGTGGCAGCACATCCGGTAAGCATGGACGCAAGCATCGAAGCTGTCAAAATTGATGCCAGGAATCTGTTTCGGATCTTCATTTTCAAATAACCTCCTTTTCATTAAAAGAAAAATATATTTTTCCGAAGCCTTTGGCTCTCGAACGGATATATATAGTGCATATCAGCCTGCACCCGGGGCAAAGTAGTGGTAGTATCCCTGCTGGTCAATTTCATAATATCCGAATTCACAGGTATATCCCCCTCCGTAGGGATCCCAGTACACATTGATATCAGCAAGGCTCCATGGATTGAATACGTCATCGATTATACTGGTATCACCGTCTGAATCCACCAGATAGATCCTCCAGTTGCCTTCATCCCAGTAATAACTGTTGATCGTTCTGCGGTAATTATAGCTGCGGCCTGAAGGAAGCGTCCCGGGCAGAATATCAACTTCGACATCGGGATAATTCTCGGGATAGATATACGCATAGACGATCTCATAATCACTGTAATTATTGATATAAAAATCCACAATACCGTCCGTGTCATATCCCAGTGATTCGTATGATCCATATCCTAAGCCCATATAGCCTCTTGTGACCTGCTCCCCGGATACATCTTCCGCATCTGCCGTCATGATATCCTCAGCCTGCGTCTGAACAGTTCCCTGCGTAAACGCGGCTATCGTGTTATTTGCGGCTATGTTGACATCCTGGGCTGCCTTCGTAATAGCCTCGACCTGGGCACTGTCAATCCCGGCACAGCCACTCAGCATGAAAGCAGCCGCTGTTCCTGCCAATGCACAGCAAAGAGTTACAAATTTCTTCCTAAACATAATCGATCCTCCCTCGTTTTATTATCTGTCAGTGTTCAATCAGGAACCGTTTCATCCGGCCCGCTCAATTCCGGAATTGAGCGTTTCCCTAATCCTCGTATGGGAACAAATCTCCCCTGCCTTCATCCTCATAGTAAGTGAAGACGGAATCTTCCAATAAAAGCTCCGGAATATCCGTAAAGAAGACATCCACTGTCTGGCTGCCGTCCGCATAGGAATTCAGATCATAGGGATCGAAGTAGAAGGTCAGGCCTGCCGGAGTCATCGTATATATATACGGCCTGTTTTCCCCCTCAGTCGGCTCACCGTCCAGGTCATATGAAGCAAGCGACTCATCCAGGTCAAAGAAATTCCCGTCCGGATACTGTTCCGTAAGCTTATCCTTAAGTACCCTGTTCAAGTCTTCCTTATCACTGATGATATCAGAGAGCATGATCTCCTCTCCGGTCTGGGAATCAATATTTATGCCCACATAGTAATAATCGGGGTGCGCACCGCCCAGAAAACCGTATTCTGTCCGAAGCATGCTGGTCACATGATCATCGGCAAACTGCAGCTCTGTCTCCGAGTAAGTGTAGTAAGTGTATTTGCCGTCCTGTTCTGAAGCAAACTCTTTTGCATCTTCCCCGAATTTGTCGATGTTATATTGATACGAATCCTTTTCAGCTTCATCGACATCCTCAAGCGCGGCAGCAAGTTTGGGGAAGAGCTCCCCGGATTCCTCCGAGCAGAGAAAGGAATTGCCATAGCATTCGTATATCATACTGCCGGTCTCTTCATCCTTTACGGACATATCAAACGGCGTATTCAAAAGCTCCGGCATTACCGTTTCCTCATCGGTTCCGGAAGCCTCTGCCGTATCTGCCTCAGCTTCGGTTTCCTGCGTAATAGGTTCCGCTTCATTCTTTACAGCAGATTCCGCTTCAGATTTCTCCTGTATATACTGCTCCACGGCCTCCGGGCTGAACCCCGCGATATCGCCCACGCCGCCGCAGCCGCAGAGGGCTGAAAGCGAAAGTATCAGCGCCATGCCATATATTATCTCTGTTTTTATTCCTCGCATATTATCTTCCTTTCAGGTTTTCGTCCGGTAACTGTCCTGAAGAAATCCATATATTCTTTTTCGGTTACCCTACTGTCCCATACTCAAATCCATCTGTTAAAAGCTCCCGGATCTCGTCATAACTCAACTGGATCTCCTGCGGTCCGTAAGCATAGTTGGCAAGCGCTTCCTGCGCGAAATGGAAAGTCAGTCCTTCGGAATCCATCGTGAAGCAGTACGGCGCCGCATCCTGCTGTAAAGGCTCAGCATCCGGATCGAAGGTGGCAAGCGTTTCCTCAAGATCCGTAAACTCAACCTCCGGGTACTCCTCTATTAGTCTCTCCGCAAGAACCTTATCCAGCCCTTCCTTATCTGCGATGATATCCGAAAGGGGAATGAGCTGTCCGGAGCCGACATCAATATTATAGGTCACATAATAATAGTTCGGATGCGGCTGGTCAAAGTAGAAGCACTGAGACCGGAGAAGGCTGACCACCCTGTCATCGCAATTAAGAATGTGTTCCTCTGAATCACTGATGTAGAAGCCAAATTCATCCTCTTCATGTTTTCCGGCCGCAAATTCCTTTGCCTCTTCCCCAAGGCTGTCGAGATTTCTCTGCATCTCCGCACGTTCCGCCTCATCAAATTCCTTAAGCGCTTGAGCCAGTTCGGGGTATTTTTCCTCATATTCTTCGTCCAGGACGTAGGAATTGCCGTAGCACTCAAAGACCGTGTACTCGTCATTCTCATCTGATAAGGTAAAGTCGAATTCCGAGGATATGAGCTCCGGCACCTCAGATGTCTCTTCCTCTTCATTATCCTCCTGTATCCCTTCCTCATATGGTGTAAAAAGATCATCTGTCTGGATATCCGCTTCCGCTATCTGAGTATAGAACCAGGTATACTCATTTCCCTTAGTATCCTTTCCGGATATGGAGATATCATCGAAGCCGTCATCGTCCAGATTTTCCACGGCGACCTCCAGCGTTTCCATATTTCCTGCCGGCAGTTCGATGGACTGGATCAGGGACTGGTTTTCATCATTGAAATAAAAATCAACTGCATGATAGCTCCCCGGATCGCCCTGATAAACCACCGCGATATCCCAGTCCTCACCGCCGCCGTTTTTCAGCGTGATCCAGCCGGAGATCCACCCCCAGGTCCGCCAGTCCTGTCCGACAATTTCTTCGTCCGTTTCCTCGGCATACTGCGCAAGCGCATCCGGGTCAATCTCCATGACATCGGATGAATCAGCGCAGCCGCAAAGTCCTGAAACGGCGATCATCGTCGCCAGACCCGCAGCAAATCCCGTTTTCCTGATTCGTTTAAGCATTTTTCTACCTCCCAAAGAATTATTATATCTGTAATAAATGCTTTAACTGTATATTCTTAAAAATGTCTGCCTGTATCATTTCCAGAGATAGAATACTCCAGTTCCCTCGAAAATAATAGGTACTAAAAGTATACTCTTAAATTTCAACAGCTACGGTCTTATAAGCCCTCATTTCCCAGGCCTTAAAAAATACTCCCTGAACATAACAACCGGAGGAACTCCTCTGCCGAAACCGGCTTTGAGTACAGATAGCCCTGGAAATAATCACAGCCGATCTCCTTCATGCGTTCTGCCATTTCTTCATTCTCTATGCCTTCTGCGGTAACGCTGAATCCCATTTGCTTAAAGGCCTGTATCATCATAGGCAGGATCCCGTCCGGCTTTCCGCAGTAATCCCTAACCACCTCCATATCCAGCTTGATGCTGATAAACGGACATTTCTTAAGCCGCGAAAGATTGGAGTATCCTGTTCCGTAGTCATCCAGAACGAAAAAAAAGCCTTTGCCAGTCAGCGCTTCTACCTGCTTTTGGAAAAAACTGTCATCTACTAAAGATTCTTCAGTGATCTCCAGATGCAGGATCCCGGGGTCGATCTGATATTTTTCCGCAATTGAGGAATACTTTTCAGCCAGATCAGAGCGCAGGAACTGTAATGGGGACAGATTTACATTAATCCACTGAATCCCAAGACTTTTCAGGTCATTGTCCTTTATAAACCGGCAGGTTTTCTCAAATACCTGCTCGCCCAGATTATTGATCTTTCCGCTGTTCTCCGCCACAGGGATAAACAGGGAGGGCGGAACTATCTTTCCGTTATCGTCCCTTATCCTTGACAGTACCTCGGCTCCGACAATACAGCCCCTGCTGGCATCGATCAGAGGCTGCAGAAAGATCTCAATATTGTCATGCTCGATGGCATCCTCAAAGAGCCTTTTTACGCGAATTTTGTCCTTTACTATCGCAAGATCCTCTCCCGTGACCGCGACCGGAATATGATCGTCCTTCGCGTCAGCCTTATCGAGGGCAGTTGCAAGGGAATTTAAGATCACGTCGGTGGACAGATCCGCCATTGTCAGCTCGATCGTCGCAAAATCCACATCCATGTAAAGTTCTGCGCTGTCCGACCTGAACGGGTCTTTAAACCGCTTGCCGAGAACCTCCTTCATTAACTCCGTATTCATATCGAGATTCCCCACGAGAACAAAACGTCCGCGGGAAACGTAAAACACATCATATTCCGGCCAGTTTTTCGACAGCCAGGCCCCGATCATCCGAATGCCTTCCTCCAGCTGACGGGATCCATAGATATCCAGCATTTCTCCATATTTATGTATGATCAGGCCGAACATCTTTCTGTCTCTGTCAGCAATATGCTCATCAATATATTCGGCCAGGGCACGCCGGTTGAAGGTGCCGATCTTCTGGTCCAGATTGAATTCGGGATTCTCGATATTCAGATAGACCACTAAAAGTGCCATCAGATAGAATGTATCCATCAGAAGATAATGCGGAAATGAATAACGGCACAAAATTCCGAGGAAAAGAATGAGATTGAAGGACTTTAAGCTGTATACCTCTTTTTCTCTGACAGACTTTCGATCTCTTAAAATGATCACAAGGAAGGAAAGGATAAGGTAAAAGACTGAACAGACATAAACCGTGGGAAAATACATACTCCCGGAATGATATCCGTCTTCTTCAATGGTGTAGAGACTGCCGGTGACAGGGCTTAGAATGGCGGTCACCACCGAACATAATAGCGGAAGCATGTAGAGAAGCCGGTAAGAGCGCTTCTGAACAAATTCCGTCCGAATGATGCTCGCAGTAAACGCAAACACGGCGTAGGAACGTATATAAAAAAAGATAAAGAAAAGAATATTCAGCAGATGGACCAGAAAGAGCGGATACGACCGGAACTCATTATCCATCATGCTCGAAAGGATATCAAAAAGAATGCACAGCGTCCCGATGACCATCATGTGGACAAAAACCCGATTTCTTCTGATATCCAGCCTCGGAAGAGAAAAATAAGATATCAAAAGTATGATAAGAATGAGAAGCGTCGGAAAAATAAAACTGAAATTCCACATAAATACCTCCTCTAAGGACGGGGAGTTCAAAGCTTCACTTTATCGGAAAACTTCTTTAATTATATCTGATTTTTCCCGGCTCCACAACTCCCTCTTATATCACCTGCTGTTTTCTCAGGGGACAGTTTTAAATATTTATTCAATTTTACCTGTCATCCCTGTCAATAATGGATATCTGCTGTTTTTGATGGAATGCGCCCGAAACTATAGTTTATTTCAGTCCGGATTTACGAAGAACCGTCCCCTTGCGGAGCGGGGTCGGGAGCCGCCGGGGCGCCGGCCGGCTGACCTGCCTGAGCTGCTCTTCTGATCGCTTCATTAACTGCTCCAGGATCACTCTTTTCAACAAGGTCGTCCCCTTCTACGACGAAGGCACGGATCCCTCTTTGCTCCAGTTCTCGTATAATCTCCGGAGGGATCTGC
>JAIKXO010000044.1 GCA_024684065.1 Lachnospiraceae bacterium | reverse complement strand
ATCCCTCCACAATACAATTCTATCCGTGCTTACATTCCTTGTCATTCAACGTGTGGTTTAATATGCGAAAAAACTCCCAACATTTCTGTCGGGAGTGATCTGTTAAAATTGATTTACATATTTCTTGAATTCTTCGAAATCTGCTTTCGTCATAACGGTATCCGAGTAGCAATAGTCTTTTCCTCGTATGATAAACCATATTTTCTTCATCTTGAATTTAAAAGCTCTCCAGGGGTTCTTATCATACTCTGTATCAAAATTGCATTTCAGAAAACAGAGAAAAGCATAGTAATCATAATCTTCGTCATCATCAATACCGTGCTTGCCGGCAGCTCACAGATCTCATATCCGAACTTAGCTACCAGCTCCCCCTTCATACAATACGCGCAATTCTGATCCATTCCCGATTCCTCCTTTTTCAGTCCTGTTATTCCCAGTTCTTCCAAACATCCGGCTGATAGCCGACCGTTGCCTTCTTTCCGTTACGGACTATCGGCTGTTTTAATACGACCTGGTTTTCCAGTACCTTTTGAAACTTATCCTCTTCCGCTATATAACTTATCAGCGCCAGGAGGTCCTTGTCTTTACACTCCGGATCGATCAGATCCTCAAGGCTTCCAATAGCTTGAATGACAGATTGAAGTTCCCCTTTGCTCATCCCCTTTTCCTTCAGATCCACCGACTGGAACCTGATCCCCCTCTCCTTAAAGAACCGTTCCGCCTTACGGGCATCAGCACTTTTCTTTGTTCCGAATATCTGTATGTTCATATTTACCTGCCCCGTTTATGCTGCAATGATATTCCTTATTCCTGCCTGAATTCATCTACTTTTCATTATATACTCTGCAACTGCTCTTCCTGACCTGCTTTGAATATACGACGTGTATAAATTCTCGAACGGCTTCTTAATAACTTAAGAATGGATTTTCATTTTGTTTATAACATCCCTTCTTTCTTACAGCCAGGCCCCTGCCCATTCCTTCAGTTCTGTGGAAAGGATCTGACGGTCCGGGAAGACCATATCTCCGTCCTTATCAACGTCAGTCAGAAGATCCATGATCATCTTCTCCCTTCGGTTTGCAAAGCCGTCCTCCCATCTGGCATCGAAGTCATAACTCTCTCTTCGGTAATTCACGAAATAAGGAAGCCACTCAAGGCTGATGAAGCCTGCTTTCCTGTCAAAGAACTTCCCGTAAGCCACCTGATGGCCGGAAGCTATGATCTCCCTCCACTCCCAGGGATCCTGCTCCCTGTCTCCTGTCCACCAGTAGTCAGGCGAAACGTGCTCCTCTGCCGAAAAACCCTCGATCTCATTCGCAAAAAGGGGCAGAAACCCCACTTCATTTATCCAATTGACCAATTCTTCCCAGGAACGTATCCGGTAGGGATCATTCCAAGAAAGGCCCCTGATGATCTCTTGCTGAAGAAACCCTCAACAAGGTTGAGCCATGATGCATGTTTAGGAGTAAAGACAAATAAACTGTAACGGTCCATAGAACACTTCCGATATTGGAACAAATTACTTGTCCCCTTTGAGAAGCTCGTCTACTGCTTTTCTCAGGGTGTCTGCCTTTGAAAGACCATGCTTGACAGCATATGCTTCAAAACGGGCCAGTTCCTCATTGGACAGCCTCATACTGACTTTATTTGCTTTGGGATCATCCAGTTTCGGCCTTCCGGCTCCTTCTCTTCTCGGCATTGTGCACCTCACATTACGTCTTTGTCCATATTATAGATAAATGGGTTCCATCTTTCAAGCGTTGTTTTGACTGTTCTTCGCCGAATTTTCTCAGTATTTATCAGTGTTTTGCCCACATTTGTCCGTCTTAGTACATATTGCATCCGTCTTACATATCATCACGAAAATTCTCCAGATATCAGTCAAGCGAGATAAAGCCGGAAATAAAAATCCTTTCCATATCAAATCCCATTTATCTTTTCGCCTTTGGCATCTTCTACTTCTTTGCTATACACTGAAAAGTAAACGGCGAGATCTTTCTGTATTTAACCTTTTTGAATCCGGCTGTTTTCACTAATTCCAGTATCTCATCTCTGTTATACATCTTCACGTCCCCGGCTTTCATGCGTGGAAAACAGAAATTCGCAATAGCCCTGACAGGTGGTGCACAGTCCATGTCATTAAGAAGAAGATATCCGCCTTTTTTCATTATCCGGTACATTTCAATGACAGCCTTCTGAGGATGGGGATAGTGATGAATACTCATGTTACAGGTGACAACCTGATATTGTTCATCCTCAAGGGGCATGTCCTCGGAATCTCCGATCGTTGCAGTAATATTTCCTGATACTCCTCCCTGACCGCCTGGAAACATTTCGCATTATGGATCACGGCATTGATCTTCCTCTCGGATCGGATCATTCCTTCCGTATTAAGGATCCGCTCAACATCCGTCTCCGTAAACGCTGCGACCTTGTCAAAGTCAAACCCATCAAAACACTTTCGGAATATTTCCCTCTTCTGGAGCATCATGTTCCAGTTGAGTCCGCACTGCATAACCTCCATCATCAGGAATTCAAACTGTTTCCTGTCATCATGAACAGGCACGCCCCACTCGGTGTCGTGATACTTTTTCATTTTCTCATTCATAAGGCACCAGCTACATCCACTCATAGTATTTCAGCTCCTATACCGTATACTCCCACTCCCGGAGGCCAGCCGACTTCGCTGACTGATATACCGGCAGAACAATTTCCGACAACCTGCCACGGAATTCTTCCTCAGTCAGCTCCGGTGCATAAAGCCTGCCTTCCACCATCGGGGAGTTCAGATGCTTCGTTTTCACCTTCTCAAATTCCTTCCGGATTTCGCATCCTTAACAAGCGATAATGTGTCGTAATGTTACGCATAGATAACCTGTGTGCGTTCTATCTTATAATCTTTGGCCTCTTCCCAGGAAAGTCCGAAGAGCTCCATAAAAATATGATAGGGCGAACAGGCGGCCTTTAGCTTCATGATCAGTCTATGATCCTTTATGGAAGGGTCAACAATGTTGGGACGGACATCCACATCTTTGCGATGTTCCCTTCCCGCCCTTAATAAGGGCAGATTGATGATCCAACTGTCGCTTTTTAAGATCTCTTCAAGCCTTCTCTCAAGGCTCTCTTCATCCGTGTTTTCCGGATACGGGCTCTGATAACACAGATGATCGGGAACTTTAGGCCCGTCGATCCACCGGATATCAG
>JAIKXO010000018.1 GCA_024684065.1 Lachnospiraceae bacterium | reverse complement strand
AGTGGGTGAAAGGTTTTATGACCCGCCACAATATGAGCAAGAAGTGGGGAGGGGGCCCCACGGATTGCGAATATTGGGGAGCGTGGTGGAAGTGCAAAGCACGGAACCACGCTTGATATCACTTTTTACCCTCACATCATTATATTATTACCCGGATGTAAAAAGTGATCGACAGGATCGTTTTGCACTTTGCATTTCCACGATCCTTCCCGATATTTTTACTGAAGATCCGACTCTCCATTCATCGTTATCTTAAGGTATATAAGACCAACCAGGAACAGTATCAGAAACAGTATATTGGCTACCGCCGAGCCCTTGCTGTACTGGAACATGTCAAAAGAAAGTTTATATGAATAGGTGGAAAGCAGATGCGTGGAATTGACCGGCCCGCCTTCCGTCATGACATATACGATATCATATACCTTGAAAGTATAAATGAAGCCAAGCACCAGTACCGATTCTATGGTAGGTCTTAAAAGAGGCAGCGTGATCTTTAAGAACCGCTGCCAGGCGTTCGCGCCGTCCACAGAGGCGCTTTCATAGAGCTCCTGCGGGATCGTCGTAAGTCCTGTTGACAGAAGAATGGTGTTGAAAGGTATCCCGACCCAGATATTTGCTATAACGATCGCGATCATTGCCGTTCCCGGCGTTGTCAGCCATTCGATATTGCTGTCTATGATACCTGTGCTTTTGAGGATATAATTTATGATACCGACATCGGTGGAGAACATGAACTTAAACATCAGCGCCGTAACGGTCATCGGCATCATCCACGGGATCATGGTAAGTCCGCGTACAGGCTTTGCCAGTGAGAATTTTTTATTGAACAGAAGCGCTAAAAGAAAACCGATCAGGAACTGGAAGAAAAGGCAGGAAACCGTAAACACCAACGTGTTCCTCATCGACTTTAAAAATACATCATCCTGGAATATTGCGATGTAATTCTGGAAGGCGATAAAGTGTTTTTCACCGTTTACAAGGTTCCTGACGGAAACATCCTGAAGGCTTAAAAACAGGTTGCTGATAATGGGATATCCCACAAACACCATCATATAGATGAATGCGGGCAGGATGAACAGAAGACCGACATTATCATAATGGAAGAATTCTCTGAGTTTCTTCATAAGTACCCCCTTTGAAGTAAGACTTTTCATTCTTCCATTATTCTATCCTGTCAGAGGTTTTCACAAAATATGACAATCCTAAAAAAAGAGTACATTTCTAAGGAAAGACTGTTTTGATGCAAAAGAAGCCGTATTATTTCAGGGTCTTCCTGTAATCCGCCGGGAGCTGCCCCGTCACGTCCCGAAACACACGGCTGAAATATTTCGGATCGGAGTAACCCACCCTTTCGGCTATCTCATACAGCTTGAGTGAGGTACCCATCAAAAGCTCACGGGCTTTTGATATCCTGTAATTCTTCATATAATTACTAAAAGTAACACCTGTTTCTTTATGAAACTGCGTCCCCAGATATTCCGGGGTTATGTTCAGTCTCGCCGCTATCTCCTCAAGAGTGATCCCCGTATGATAAAACTCGTGGATCATGCTCTTTGCGCGCCTGACAGTGAGATTTGAGGAATCCGTCCCTTCATCGGGGCTCTCCAGAGCATCTGTGATCATTTTTCGGATATCCTTAAGCTCTGCCTTCGTCTTGGCGTTCATGATCCTTTCTAAGAGCCTCTGCTGTCTGATCCCCTCCGTCTGCTTCATTCCGATGTTTTTCGCGATCTCAAGCATCGCCCAGATAAAGCGCACATAACACTCCTTGATCTCTCTTGGGATATATACCCTGCCATCGGTAAAGGCTTCGGCAAAACGGTCCATAAGGATTCTGACCTTCTTAATGTCATAAGCGCATATAGCAGCCCTCATCTGTGTCTCGATCTCCTGGGGGTATACACAGAGACTTGTCTGTACCTGTGTTATTTTGGGATATGAGATAAGGATCTGATCCTGAAAGGAGATATTCCAGTCCATATACGGGAATAAAAGAGACGCGCTCTCCTTAAGGCTTCCTATCCTTTCCGCCTCAATAAAACCCATCACAAAATGCTGAGACAGCTGCTGCAGAAGCTGGTACTGTATCCACCTTTCCAGATCCGCGGCCTTTTCATAACGGTAAATAACAGCAACAAGGGATCTGCGGAAATCCTCATAAAGAACGCAGAACCTTATCCCCGGGTACATTGAAAGAGAGCTCTCAAGCCTCTTTCTTCTGTCTACCCCGTCGTTTTGATACTCTTCTCCAAGATACGCGTATAAAAGGATAAAGCTCTGATCCCTTTCTATCCCGAAGTTCTGCTGAAGGTACAAAGCCGTGTCCTCCTGAACCTCCATCCTTCCGCTTAATATCTCACGGAAGGTCTGTTCAAGGGTTCCTATCTGTTCAGGTTTCTTTCTCTTATCCTCCGCGATCTGCTGCCTGATATTCTGAAGTGCCCTTGAAAGGTCATTTAAGCTTATGGGCTTTAGCAGATACTCGGTTACGCCGAGCTTCATTGCGCCTCTTGCATATTCAAACTCTGAGTAGGCACTTAACACTATTGCCTTTACGGAAATGCCGTCATCATCTATCGCCCTGAGCATGGCAAGCCCGTCCATCTTTGGCATCTTCACGTCTGTGATCACAAGATCCGGATTGAGCGATCTGCAGAGCTCTAGGCCCTCAGCGCCGTCCTCCGCCTCCCCCACGACCTGATATTCGTCATCGATCCTGTTTAGAAGCTTTCTGATGCCTTCCCTTATTCTTATCTCATCTTCAACGATCAGTATCCGCACTTTTATCCTTTCGCGCGAAAAGCGCTTAATCAGCGTTTCCCTATTGTCTTCCCGTATGTTTTGCCGTTCTTTTCTTCACTGAGAATCCGAACTTACCGAGTTTTTTTCCAAGGGCAAAATATTCCCCGTGGGAATAAACGGTAAGCCCTGTTCTGTCAAGCTCAAAGCTGCCGTTTTTATCAAGGTATTCCTCTGAAACATCCACACAAAGCACTTCCGCCAGAAACATGTCGTGAGATCCGAGGCTTAACATCTTCTTCACCCTGCACTCTATATTTACCGGACTTTCCTCGATTACCGGACAGGAAACCTTAAAAGCCTTCCCGGCAGTAAGCCTGAGCTCCCTGAATTTATCGGTGTCCCTGCCGGACTTCACGCCGCAGAGATCAGCGGCCCTTATTAGCCTCCCTGTCGTCAGATTTATTACAAATACCCCGGTTTCCTTTATGATATCATGAGAGTATCTTTCCGGCCTTACCGAAATCGAGACCATGGGAGGGGCGGAGCAGACTGTTCCTGCCCAGGCCACGGTTATGATATTCGGTTTTTCACCCGGCCTCTGGCACGATACCATGACAGAAGGCACCGGATAGAGCATATTTCCGGCCTTCCAGGACTGTTTCATGCGTTTCTTTTCATCTTCCCCGGCGTATTTGTTTTTTCCGGCGCTGTAAGCCCTTTTGCCGTCCCGCTTCTTTTTATTTGCATCTTTATTTTTATTATTTTCCATACCTGATGATCACCTTTCCTGCCGCTAACCCATTATAGTATGTTTTTCCTTCCAAAACAAACACAAACTTATATATATATTTTACGATTTATGATATTATATTCGCAGGATAAGGTTGTTTTCTTTTATCACAGCGGTCACTGTTAAGCAGGGGATTTCCGCTGCGCCGATTTGCGTAGCAAATCGTGCGCTTTGGCACGAACTGAAGTTCGTGCCGATTCGGTCTGCAAAGCAGACCGGATCATTTCCGCTGCGCCGATCTGCGAAGCAGATCCACGGGCCGGTGTGATCAACATACTGTTCCTGAGGAAGAAGGAGGATATAAATGGATAATAAAACAATGTACAAGCTTTCATACGGCCTGTTTGTTCTTACGGCAAAGGACGAAAAGGACAACGGCTGCATAACAAATACCGCGATCCAGGTAACGAGCGAGCCCAACCGCATATCACTTGCGGTCAACAAATCGAACTTCACCCACGATATGGTATTAAAAACCGGAGTCTTCACCGTTTCGATCATCAGCGAGGAAGCGGATTTTGAGCTGTTTAAGCACTTCGGCTTCCAGTCCGGGAGAGATGTTGACAAATTTGCGGACTTTACGGATGTTAAGAGGCTTTCAAACGGAACTCTTGCCGTCACCAAAGGAACAAACGGCTATATCTCCGGAAAGGTGATAAATACCGTGGATCTCGGGACCCACACCCTCTTTATTGCCGATGTTACCGACATGGAGGTATTAAGCCCTGCGGCATCTGCGACCTATACCTACTATCAGGAGCATATCAAGCCAAAGCCCCAGGCTCCGAGCGGAGAAAAGGAAGGAAAGACCGTATGGCGCTGCAAGATCTGCGGATATGAGTATGAGGGAGAGGAGCTTCCGGCTGATTTTGTGTGCCCGATCTGCAAGCATCCCGCGTCTGATTTTGAGAAGGTTGAAAAATAACAAAAAGTATTAACCGGAGATCAGTTACACTGTTTTTTAAACAATAACATTTTATGAAGCACTACCAGATAGCCTATTTTACCACTGAATGGAATTACGAGCTCATGTTCGAGAGGTATAGAGGGATAGAGCGCTATACAAAAGAACATGATAATGTTACGGTCTGCGCCTTCGACTGCTTCGGGAAAGCCGGAAGATATGAGATGGACGATGGCGAATACGCGATTTTCGATCTCCCGGAGCTGTCAGTTTTCGACGGGATTCTCCTGCAGTACAACCAGATAGCGGGGGACGAAGTGCGGAAACAGCTGTGCAAAAGGCTTAAAAAAACCGGTATTCCGATCATAGCCCTGGAGGAATACGTAGACGGGCTTGCTTATTACGGCGTTGACAACCAGGCCGCGATGGCATCCATAGTCGAGCATGTGATAAAAGTACATGGCGCAAAGACGATCACCTATCTGGACGGGCTGACCTCAAGTTTTGAAGCAAGGCAGAGGAAGCAGGCCTATCTTGACGCCTGTGATGCTTATAACATAGAGCCGGATGTTATCCCCGGGACCTGGGAAACAGAGGCAGGCCGGACTGCGGCGAGGGAATTGATACAAAGAGGAGAGTCTCTGCCGGATGCTCTGATCTGCGCAAACGACATCATGGCGATCGGAGCCTGCGAGGTGCTTAAAAACGAAGGCTTCCGTATTCCTGAGGATATCATCGTCACCGGCTTTGACAATTCAGATTCCGCAGCCTTACATGATCCCCGCATAACCACTCTTGAAAGGCCATATTGCGATGAGGCCTATCATGCGCTCGGAAAACTCATTTCCATGATCGAAAAAGAGGATGTGGAGGAAGTGTCCTACGAAGCCTTCCGTCCTGTCTTCTCCTCCTCCTGCGGCTGTTCGTCATCGGCAAGCGCGGAAGATGATACACTGCGCTCCCAGTATTTTGACGCTACCCGCTCCATCAGGAATTTCTACTTTTCACAGGAACAAATGGCTTCAGCTTTACTGGATGCAAACGGGCTGAGGGAGACCGTTAACGCGATCAGCCAGCATTTTTCAAGCATCGGCTGCGAACACGCCTATATCTGCATTAATGAAAACTATGCGGAAAACTACAGAAAAACGCAGTGGATGCGCACGAAGGATTTTGATGACGTTATGATCCTGTTCACGCATACGGATCTGATCCCCAAGGATCCCGGCGGGCACCAGCATCCCCACTTTAAAAGAAAGGATCTGCTGCCCGGCGGTCTTTTGCGGAATGAAAAGCTGATCATTTTCTATCCGCTGCATTATAAGCACTATATCATAGGTTATATCGGGATAAACCTTATTTCGGCAACAATAGGCATCAATCTGGAATACACTTTTTCGATGATCAACAGCGCTTTAGAGGATGTCAGGAAACGTGCCGTTCTTGAGGAGCTGAACAAAGTGCTGGAAGACCTTTACGTCATGGATCCCCTGACCGGGCTGTACAACCGTTTCGGAATGGAAAGCTTCGGTTCGAGGATCTATGAAAATCTCATTTCTCAGGGAAAGACCGTCAGCATTCTTTTTATAGACATGGACGACATGAAGGATATCAATGATACTTTCGGACATGAAACCGGAGATGCTGCGATAAAAGCCACGGCAGACGTGCTTGTGCGCTCCTGCAGCCGGAGCGCCTTTCTCATGCGCTTCGGCGGAGACGAATTTATAGTCATAAGCGCCGATGACGGCGGCGATACTGCGGATAAGATAAAGAGCAACGTAAGCGAATATAACCGGACCGGCCGGTCAGTCTTTACACTAAGCCTGAGTATCGGCACTGTGACGGCAGATAAAAATGATCATCTCTCACTTGAAAAGTGTATTACTGCCGCAGACAAAAAAATGTACGAGGACAAAACACGGAGAAAAGCCGGGCGGGAACAGGTTTAACCCTGTAAAGCCGTTACTGATCACCCAGATAATGCAGACACATCATCGTAATATCATCAAACTGTTCCGCTGCTTTCGCGAAACTGTCCACTCTTTTGCGTACCGTTTTAATAAGTTCCCCGGGCGAAGCGCCCGGAGCCTCATTTAACGCCTCAAGCAGCCTGTCGGTGCCAAAAAGCTGCTCTTCCTCATCCATTGCTTCAGATACACCGTCCGTATAGACAAACAGATAATCACCGGGATAAAGTTTAAATTCGTGTTGCTTAAACTGTTTATTATCAAGTATGCCAAGCATTATATCATGCTCATATGAGGCAAGCTCGAAAGCCCCGTCTTTCCGGCAGATACACGGAGCCGCATGGCCGGCATTTGCCGCAATACCGTCACCGGTCTTTAAGTCGATAACAGCGAACCATACTGTCACAAACATTCCCTTTTCGTTTCCGTCGCAGAGCTGGTTGTTGATATGATAAAAGGCTTCCCCGGGTTCATATCCCATCTGCGCCCAGCTGCGGATAAGCGTTTTCGCTCTTGCCATAAACAGGGCCGCCGGAACACCCTTTCCGGAAACATCCTTTTTAATTTACTGCTGCCCCATGAATTCCGAGGTCATCTGCTGGGACTGGGTCATAAGGCTCGCGGACTGGTTCTGCTGAATAGCCTGCTGAAGGAGCTGCTGCTGCACCTGCATCTGTGTCTCGTAGAACATGCGGTTGACCCGCATAAAAGTGTTCACCACCTGAGGATCAAACTGTGTCCCTGAACCCTGCATAATAATGCTGCAGGCTTTCTCATGTGATATGGTCTCTTTATAGGTACGCTTTGCGGTAAGCGCGTCATAAACGTCGGCAACCGCAAGGACCCTTGCAAGAAAAGGAATATTATACCCTGAAAGCCTGTCGGGGTATCCGTGCCCGTCAAACCTTTCATGATGGTACCTTGCCATCTGGTACATATAGATAACGAATTTATTATTTGGCAGAAGATACGAATATTTCTGAATTGCATCAGCGGCATGGACCGGATGGTTCTTCATCGCCTGGAACTCCTCGTCCGTATACTTGCCCTCTTTCATAAGAACACTGTCCGGCACTCCCATCTTCCCCATATCATGAAGCTGGGCGGAAAGCACTATGATCTCGTAATCCTCCTTGGGGATGCCGTAATTCACTCCGCTCATAAGCATATCCTGGAGAAGTATCCCCATATATCTTGAAACCGAAACACAGTGGGTCCCAGTAAAGCCGTCCTTCTTAGACAGAAGATCCGTTATCATCCCGATCAGGAAGTATTCAAGCTTCAGGGAATTCTGGGCATGGAAGGTGACATTCTGCTGGAGCTGTGAAACATATTTGTTAAGCTGCTTTTTATTGCCCTCAGCCTCCAGCTGGAGATCTATCTTTCTCTTCAGGATCGGTCCGTTTATAGGCTTGTATACAAAATCGGAGATCCCCAGGTTATAGCCCTCAAGCTCGGACGCATCATCCCTGCCGTCCGTCAGCATGATGACCGAGATATCCTTAAATTTGGGATTGGTCCTTAAGCCGTTTGCGAAAGTAAGACCGCCGCCTCCCTGAATATGGGAATCAACCACTATAATATCCGGAAGGACATTTGACATCGAAAGCCGCCCCAGCGCCTGCTTTGCGTTGTTCATCGTGAGCACGTTATAATCCCTCTCAAGCGCCTTCTGCATGACCCTTAATTCGATCTCACTTGTATTAACCAACATCACAGTATACATTCCATTACCTCCGCAAGCTCCAACGAACCTCCAAATATTTTCAGCGCGCTTCCTATGGTAAAATCAAGGCGCCCCTCTCCCGCCTCTTTAATAAGAGCAATATCCTGAAGGGAGGTTATGCCTCCCGCATAGGTTATTTTACAGGATGTCTTTGATAACAGATTTAAAAGCCTTTCGTCCACGCCGGCCTTGAGCCCCTCAACGTCTACCCCGTGGACCAGAAATTCGTCACAGTAATCCGAAAGCCTTTCAAAAAGCCCGGGGCACACCCGCTCCGCAGTAAACCTCTGCCACCTGTCTGTGACTACATAATAACCGTCATTCCTGTATCGGCAGCTCAGATCTAAAACCAGCCTTTCCCTCCCGACTGTTTTTTTAAGGGCCTCAAGCCTTTCAAAGCTCAGTCGTCCGCTGTCAAAGATAAATGAGGTTACGATCACATGAGAAGCTCCTTTCTCAAGGAACTCACATGCATTGTCCGTATCTATCCCGCCTCCGACCTGCAGTCCCCCCTCAAAGCTTTCAAGAGCCCTGAAAGCCTCCCTTCTGTCGGCCTCATATTCCTTAGTGCCCTTCTTATTTAAAAGAGCGATATGGCCTCCTGAAAGGTTCATCTTCCTGTACAGTATAGCATAAAAGGATGCGTCTTTATCGGAAACAAAGTTATCTTTGGGCTGTCCTTTTTCTCCGCTTTCTTTCTCGTTTATCGAACCGCCGACTATCTGCTTCACGGCTCCGTTATGAATATCTATACAGGGTCTGAATTTCAAGGCTATACCCCCTTCTCGATGATGATACCGTCCCTGTATGCCTTTAAAAGCTTTTCCAGCTGGGAGATCGAGTCCCTTATCTCATATCCTGTATCGGTATCCGCCACCCTCAGTCTTATGGAGGAGGTCTCCACAATAAAGGCATCCGAAAAGATATCCGTTTCGTTTAATATTGCCGATTCCTTTGATTCAAAGGGTTCATGGGCGGCCAGCCATAATCCGTGGGAATTATAGACAAGCGTATATCCCGCAATACCTGTCTTACCCTGGTAGGCTTTTGAGAAACCGCCGTCTATTATCATAAGCTTTCCGCCGCATCTTATCGGGGTCTCACCCTTTTTCTGCTCGACAGGCACATGACCGTTGATAATATGGGAGAACCTCTCATCAAGCCCGAACTCCCTTAAGATCCTCGTTATCGTCTCCTCATCGTCAAGAAGCTCGTAATACCTGTTCTTTTTCTCCTCCCTGCACTCCTCATCCGCTATGAAATAACGCTCGAAGGTAGTCATCCTCTCCTTTCCGAAGACCGGAGAATTGGGGCCTGCCCATATATAATAGAGTATATCCATACCCTTCCGCTTTTCCTCGGGATCGTTGGAATAATAGCCTCTTCTCGCATAATGCTCGAGGATATCATAGAGGGCCTTCCCGCTGTACTGCTCACCGAATATCTCTACCTTCTTGAAGCGTCCTTCTTCATCGAGGGGCACGCAGCCATGGTAGAGAAGATTCGAATTATATACCTTATAAAGGCTGCCCTTGGAGAAAAGGAACCTTACATGCTTCTGAAGCTTCTCACAGTTTACAAAGGCGTGTACAAGCCTTTCCATGACCTGCTCTTCGTCAGTCGAAAGCTCGTAGGGATTCTCAGGATCAACTGTCGGAAGCTCCATGTCAAGCATCTGATATTCTTTTCCATAGACCGAGACCGTGCCCTTTTCGTGATCGATCTTATCAAGTAAAAGCCTGTCGTCCATATTAAAGAACGGATTCCGCTTAATGCACTGGCCTTCGACCTTGAACTGTATTATGGATATGGCCTTATGGATCTTTATATCAAGTTCCAGATCCTTTGTATTATAATCCTTGTTGTAGGAGATCTTAAACAGGCTGCAGTCTGTATCCTTATATGTATTTAAGGCAAAGGTCGCAAGGGGGACAAGATTGATCCCGTATCCTTCCTCGAGGATATCCAGGTTCCCATATCTCGCCGCTATCCTTAACACCGTGGCTATGCAGGACATATCCCCCGCCGCAGCTCCCATCCAGAGTACGTCATGATTGCCCCACTGGATATCGACTGAATGATATTCCCTCAGAGTATCCATCACTATGTGAGGACCGGGCCCCCTGTCGAAAACATCACCTATGATATGAAGATGATCGATGACAAGCCGTCTTATCAGATCAGCCAGCGCGATAATGAATTCGGGAGCCCTGTCTATCCTTATTATGGTATGGATGATCTCGTTATAATAAGCCTCCTTGTCTTCCACCTCCACCTTCTCGGTTATAAGCTCTTCTATTACGTAGGCAAAATCCTTTGGCAGAGCCTTCCTTACCTTTGAGCGGGTATACTTGGAGGCTACCCTCTTGGTTATCTGTACAAGCCTGTGAAGCGTTATCTTATACCAGTCCTTGAGATTGTCCTCGCTCTTCTTTATTATATCAAGCTTTTCCTTGGGATAATATATAAGAGTCGCAAGGCTCTTTTTATCCCTTATGCTCAGGGTGTTTCCGAACTCCTCGTCTATTTTTCTCTTTATCGATCCCGACCCGTTGTTGAGCACATGGATGAACTGTTCATATTCCCCGTGGATATCCGTCATAAAATGCTCGGTGGGCTTTGGGAGGTTAAGGATCGACTGGAGATTGATGATCTCCGTCGAGGCGTCGGCGATCGTCGGATACTGCTCCGCAAGTATTTTTAAGTATGTCTGTTCCGTAATTTTTGTCTGATCCATAAAAACCCTCATCCGCCTGCACCGATTTGCGAAGCAAATCGTGTGCTTTGGCTATATAAAACGCAAAAAGACCCACATCGGGTCTTTGCGCATTCTAACTGTTTCTCATCCTATCCGATGACATCGGACATCGAATAATAGCCCGGATCCCTTCCCGCGATAAACTTAGCGGCAGCGATCGCGCCTTTGCCGAAGATCGCTCTGGAATAGGCTCTGTGACTTAAAGTTATCACCTCGTCCTGCCCGGCAAAGATAATGTCATGGTCACCGGTTATGGTTCCGCCCCTTACCGCGGAAAATCCGATCTCCCTGTTGCTCCGTTTTTCCCTCCTGCCGCTTCTGTCATAAACATAATCGACTTCGGTATCCAAAGCTTCTTTTATCGTATCCCCCAGGGCAATGGCTGTGCCGCTCGGCGCATCAAGCTTCATCCGGTGGTGCTTTTCCACTATCTCGATGTCAAACCCCGACTCATAAAGGACCCTGCTTATCTGTTTAAGGGCCTTCTGAAGCACATTTATCCCAAGAGACATATTTGCGCTTTTAAGCACGGCGATCTTTTCGGAAGCCTTTGAAAGCTTCTCTTCATCCTCAGGAGAAAGCCCGGTCGTACACTCGATCAGGGGGATCCCCTTATCGAGGCAGAAATCTATGACCTTTCCGACTGCTGCCGCATTTCCGAAATCAACCACTGCGTCAGCCTCTGTATCGCAGTCCATAATATCCTTGTAAACCGGATATTCCGAGGGCTGTCCTCCCGCTATATCTACTCCGGAAACGATGCTTATGCCTTCGTCTTCCTTTGCAAGCTCCGACACTATCCTGCCCATTCTTCCGTTACAGCCGTGTAAAATAATCTTAACCATACAGCAAAACCAGTCCTTATTAAAACATAAAATGATGTGAGGGCCAAAAGTGATCCGATACGGTCATAAAACTCCGTACTCTTTCATGGCCTTCGTAAGCAGCTCCGTATGCTCGGGCTCTATCTCACATAAAGGCCGCCTCAGTACGCCTGTATCCCTTCCCTGCAGCTCTAATGCCTTCTTTACCGGCATGGGGTTGACCTCACAGAACAGCGCGTTACACAGAGGAATTGCCTTAAGCTGAAGCTCCATGCTCTTTGCAGGATCGCCCTCTAAGAAGCTTGCCGCAATGTCATGGGTCTGTTTAGGAGCAATGTTTGCAATTACGGAAATAACCCCGAGCCCGCCAAGTGACATAATGGGAGTTATCTCATCGTCATTTCCGGAATAGAGCTCTACCTTTCCGTCTGCCATGCTCATAAGCTTCGCGATCTGGGAGATATTGCCGCTGGCTTCCTTTATGCCCACTATATTCTCAACATTTTTGCAAAGATACGCGGCAGTCTCGGGTGCGATATTTAACCCCGTCCTGCTGGGAACGTTATACATGATCACCGGCAGATCAGAGCTTTCCGCCACTATCCTGTAATGCTCGATAAGACTCTTCTGCGTGGATTTGTTATAATAAGGCGTTACAACCAAAAGGGCATCGGCACCCGCTTTTTCGGCTTCTTTGGATCTGAACACGGCTTCGTCCGTGCAGTTTGAGCCCGCGCCCGCAACAACCGGTATCCGCCTGTTAACCACCTCTACGCAGTGCCTGATCACGGCGGTATGCTCCTCATGGCTTAAGCAGGAAGACTCGCCCGTAGTCCCGCACACAATGATAGCATCCGTCCCGCCTTCTATCTGATACTCGATCTGTTCGGTGAACCTTTCGAAATCCACCTGTCCGTCTTTCTTAAATGGCGTACAGATCGCTACGCCTGAACCTTTAAAAATAGCCATACTCATCCCTCCAAACAAAGTTTTTGAATATAGTATCTGTCGTCTTCCAAAGTTTTTTCTTCAAAAGCTTTGGGACCGAAAATAATGTGTTTTTACATATCTTCAGCAATAAAATATTACTTGCAAAATATCAGAATCCTTTATCTCCTATATTCCGTCGAAATCTAAAGTGAATATATCATCCGTTCCCGACACTGTCAATCGCAAGCTTTATGCATCCCATGATGCCCTGATCGTCATGCAGGCTCGCGGGAACTATGTAGCTCTCCAGGTCGTAAAGCTCCTTGGCCTTTATATAATCATTGAGCTTTTCCTTAAGCTTCTTCCTCACGAGCTCAAAGATCTGCATCTGATGCATCACGCCCCCGCCTAAGATTATCCTCTTCGGAGAAAGCACACAGACGATATTCATAAGTGCCTGCGAAATGTATTCAGCCTCAAGCTCCCAGACCTCATCCGTGTCCGAAAGATCGATCGCCTTCCTGCCCCATCTTTCCTCGATGGCAGGACCGGAAGCCATTCCTTCAAAACAGCTTTCGTGGAAAGGACAGTGCCCTTTATAGTCATCCCCTTCGACCCTGGCCATGATCATATGCCCTGCCTCCGGATGGAGCATCCCGTGTAAGAGCTTTCCGTTGGACATTATTCCTGCCCCGATTCCCGTCCCGATCGTAAAATACACGACGTCGGACAGCCCCTTTGAATCACCGTAGGTGACTTCTCCCAGAAGCGAACCGTTAACATCCGTGTCAAAGCCTATGGGTACGTTCAGTTCCTTTTTAAGATAACCAACTATGTCACAGTTGATCCAGGGTGTCTTGGGCGTAGATGTAATATAACCGTAGGTCTTTGAATCCCTGTTCAGATCTATCGGACCGAAGCAGGCTATGCCGAGAGCCTTAATATCCTTGTCCTTAAAGTATTCCGCGATCTGAGGAAGAGTTTCCTGCGGTACGGTCGTCTTTATGGATGTCTGTTCCAGTATCTTTCCGTTCTCATCCCCCAGCGCGCATACCATCTTGGTCCCGCCGGCTTCCAATGCACCATATAACATAGCAGTACCTCCTAACAGTTTTTTACAGTATATCAAAATAAGCCGTTTTATTCAATTCGCTTTTTATAACACGACAGTCTAAGCGATCCTGTTACCGGTATAAAGCCCGTAGTACTTCCCCTTTTCCTCCATCAGCTGCTCATGAGTTCCCCGTTCTATAATCCTGCCTTTCTCAAGAACCATGATACAGTCACTGTTCCTTATCGTAGCAAGCCTGTGGGCTATGACAAAGGTGGTACGGCCGTTCATGAGCCTGTCCATCCCGGCCTGAACAAGCTTTTCCGTCCTGGTATCTATTGAAGAGGTCGCCTCATCAAGGATGAGCACCGGCGGATCCGCTACCGCCGCCCTCGCGATTGACAAAAGCTGCCTCTGGCCCTGGGAAAGGCTTGCGCCGTCGCCCTTAAGAAGCGTATCATACCCGTCCGGAAGCCTTGTTATGAATCCGTGGGCATTGGCAAGCTTCGCCGCGGCAATTACCTCCTCATCGGTGGCATCAAGACGTCCGTATCTGATATTCTCCATGACGGTCCCCGTGAAAAGATGGGTATCCTGAAGGACCATTCCCAGTGAGTGCCTCAGGTCATCCTTCTTTATCTTGTTGATGTTTATCCCGTCATACCGGATCTTTCCGTCCTGAATATCATAAAAGCGGTTTATAAGATTTGTAATGGTTGTCTTCCCTGCTCCCGTAGACCCTACAAAGGCGATCTTCTGCCCCGGGGTCGCAAACAGATCTATATTATGCAGCACGAGCTTATCATCGGTATAGCCGAAATCAACATCATCAAAGACCACATCCCCTTTAAGCTCAACATAGGTAGTCGTTCCGTTGTCCTTATGATAATGCTTCCAGGCCCAGAGGCCTGTCCTCTCGGATGATTCCTTAAGCTCTCCGTCCTCATATCCGGCATTGACCAGAGTGACATAGCCGTCATCCGGCTCCGGCTCCTCATCCATCAGCTTAAAGATCCTCTCCGCGCCCGCAAGAGCCATTACTATGCTGTTAAACTGCTGGCTTATCTGGTTGATAGGCATATTGATGCTTTTATTAAGCGAAAGATAGCTTGCAAGACTGCCGAGGGTGAAGCCTCCGATGCCTCCGAGCGCAAGCACCCCGCCAACGAGGGCGCAGAGGACATAGCTCACATTGGAAAGCTGTGAATTAAGAGGGCCCAGGATGTTTACAAACTGGTTTGCGTTCTTTGCGCTCTCAAAAAGCTCTTCGTTCAGTCTGTCAAACCTTTCCTTACTCTCCTTCTCATGGCAGAACACCTTGACGACCTTCTGTCCGTTCATCATCTCCTCGATATGCCCGTTTATGGCTCCCAGATTCTTCTGCTGGAGAATAAAGAACTCACCGCTCTTTTTTGCGGCCTTCGAGGACGCAAACAGCATTACCGCCACCATAAAAAGTGTCACAAAGGTAAGCGGAAGGCTCAGGATTATCATGCTTGACAGAACGCTTACTATGGTGATCGCGCTGTTTAGAAACTGCGGCATGGCCTGGGCTATCATCTGTCGTAAAGTGTCTACATCATTTGTATAGACAGACATTATATCGCCATGGGAATGAGTGTCGAAATACTTAACAGGAAGCCTTTCCATCTTTGAAAACAGTTCCTGCCGGATCTTCTTTAATGTCCCCTGGGTGACGTATATCATTGTCTTGTTCTGCACAAAAACACAGGCGATACCGACAAGGTAGATGGCCGCCATCCGGAGTATCGCGCTCTTAAGCGGGGAAAAGTCGGGGGAAGCCTGCCCGATAAGGGGAGTGATATAATCATCCACCAGGGTTTTCGTAAACATCATCCCCTTTACGTTACAGAGTACGCCTCCCGTAATCCCGATGATAACGACTATCAGGTGGATCCTGTAATCCTTGAGGACGTAGTTTACCACCCTCTTTAATATCTTTCCGGGATTATCCACCTTGGGCCTCGGGCCGACGTGGCGGCCTCTTCCCATTTTTACTTCTTTAACATTCTGTTCTGCCATTTTACTCCTCTATTGAAAGGGGTTTTTGCCCCTGAAATATCTGACATACCCTCTTCAGAGTCGTGGGCTCCCTTAAGCATACAAACTGTTTATGCCGGCAGGTTAAAGCCGGGCCGCTCACCTTCTACGATCAGGCAGCCTTACATCCCCGTCATGTGGGCATATCGAAATCACCCGTTCCTCCCGTCTGTGACTCGTAAACCTCCCTGTATATCTCATTGCTCTTAAGGAGATTTTCATGGGTATCAAACCCGTTTATCCTTCCCTCGTCAAAAACGATTATCCTGTCGGCATCCTCCACCGAGGAAACCCTTTGAGAGATGATTATCTTAGTAACATCCGGGATCTCACAGAGAAACGATCTTCTTATCTTTGCATCCGTAGCCGTGTCGACAGCAGAAGTCGAATCATCAAGGATAAGGATCTTCGGTTTCTTAAGAAGAGCCCTCGCGATACAGAGCCTCTGCTTCTGGCCTCCCGATACGTTTGTTCCGCCCTGTTCGATATAGGTGTCATATTTGTCCGGGAAATTTTCGATAAACTCGTCCGCACATGCTAACTTACATGCTTCAACGCATTCCTCTCTGGTTGCGTCCCTGTTTCCCCAGCGCAGGTTCTCAAGTATCGTCCCCGAAAAAAGAACATTGGTCTGAAGCACCATCGCGACGCTGTTCCTTAAGGTCTCAAGATCGTATTCCCGGACATCCCTGCCCCCGACTAAAACCTTTCCCTGGATCGGATCGTAGAGCCTGCTAATAAGGTTTGCAAAGGATGACTTTCCGGAGCCGGTGCCTCCGATGACTCCGATCGTCTCCCCCGAATCGATCGCAAGGCTTATATCCTTAAGAACGGGCGCCCCATGCCCTTCTTTGTTGTAGGTAAAATCAACATCATCAAAGATGATCCCCCCGTCCTTCACCTCATAGCGGGGATTTGCGGGATTCTTTATCTCAGGCTCCTCATTGATCACCTCACAGATACGCTCGCCGCTTGCTATCGACATGGATATCATCACGAAGATCATGGAGACCATCATCAAATTCATAAGTATATTCATGCAGTATGAGAAAAGCGCCATAAGGTCGCCGGTCGTAAGTTCATCCGACACTATCATCCTCGCCCCCAGCCAGCCTATAACGAGGATACAGGTATCCACTGCGAGCATCATGACGGGAGCGTTTAAAACGACTATTCCCTCCGCCTTCAGAAAGAGCTTGTAGATGGCGCCGGAGGCTTTGTCCATCCTCTCTATCTCATAGTCCTCCCGGACAAAGGATTTTACGACCCTTATGGCTCCGACGTTTTCCTGTATCGTTGCATTCAGGTCGTCATACCGTTCAAAGACCTTCTTAAAGCTCCCCATGGCCGCCCTCACGATAAGCGCGAGTACCACGGCAAGGATGCAGACAGCGATAAGATATACGCTTGCAACCCTCTTTGATACGATAAAGGCCGCGCACATCGCGAAGATAAGGGAAAAAGGCGCCCTTATGCACATCCTGAGTATCATCTGAAAGGCGTTCTGGACATTGGTAACATCGGTCGTAAGCCTTGTCACAAGCCCAGCGGTCGAAAATCTGTCGATGTTCGAGAAGGAGAAGCGCTGGATGTTGTCATTCATGGCCTTGCGGATGTTCTTTGCAAATCCCGTAGAGGCCGTGGCCGCGGAAAAGCCTCCGAGCACACCCGAAACAAGCCCCAGAGCGGCCATGAGGAGCATGATAAGACCTGTCTTTATGATATAGTCCATATTCCCGCCCGGCACATTTACGCCATTGTCCACAAGCTCCGACATAAGAAGCGGGGTAATTGTCTCGAAAAAAGCCTCTAAGATCATAAATAACGGTGTTATTAAAGCAGCCGTTTTGTATTCTTTTATCTGGGCTCCCAGCGTTTTAAGCATGAAACTGTCCTCATAAAACCAAAAAATAAAGGGGTACCGCGGGCTTCTCATTATTTACCCGCTGTAGGTTATTCCTTCCTGAAGCCTGCCCTCTTCCTCTGGACAGGATCCAGTATCTTCTTTCTTATCCTGAGGCTCTCCGGAGTAACCTCCAAAAGCTCATCCGAATCTATGAATTCAAGAGCCTGCTCAAGGCTTAAGATCTTCGGAGGCGTAAGCCTTAAAGCCTCGTCAGAGCCTGAAGCCCTGGTATTTGTAAGCTGCTTCTTCTTGCAGACATTTATCTCCACGTCCTCGGTCTTCCCGTTCTGTCCGACCACCATTCCCGAATAAACCTTCTCGCCCGGACCTATGAAGAGGGTTCCTCTCTCCTGGGCATTATAAAGACCATAGGTTACGGCCTCTCCGCTTTCAAAGGCTATGAGAGAACCCTGCTTTCTGTATGTTATATCACCCTTATAGGGGGCATATTCGTCAAAAACCGTATTTATTACACCGTTTCCCTTGGTATCAGTCATAAACTCCCCGCGGTAGCCTATAAGGCCTCTGGCGGGAATGGAAAATTCCATCCTGGTATATCCGCCGGTGATCTGGTACATGTTGTGGAGCTCGCCTTTTCTTGATCCGAGCTTTTCTATGACTATTCCGGTATACTCTTCAGGAACATCCACATAGGCAAGCTCCATTGGCTCCGTCTTTCTCCCCTTGGAATCCTGCCTGTAGAGGACTTCAGCCTTACTCACGGCAAATTCGAACCCCTCCCTCCTCATGTTCTCTATGAGGACCGAAAGATGCAGTTCACCTCTGCCGGATACCTTGAAAGCTTCTGTCGTGTCCGTCTCCTCGACCCTCAGTGAGACATCCGTGTTGAGCTCCTTGAAAAGCCTTTCCCGAAGGTGCCTTGATGTAACGTATTTTCCCTCTGTTCCCGCTAAAGGTGAATCGTTCACGCAGAAGGTCATGGCTATGGTCGGCTCCGAGATCTTCTGGAATTCAATGGGCTCCGGGTTTTCGGCGGAGCAGATGGTATCCCCGATGTGTATATCCGAGATACCGGAAATTGCCACTATCTGGCCTACCGTAGCCTCCTTTACGTTTACCTTACGGAGCCCGTCATATTCATACAGGGCGCTTATCTTTACCTTCCTCTGGTTTTCCGGTTCGTGGGCATTTACGATGACCGCCTCCTGGTTCACCCTGATATAGCCGTTTGAAACCTTCCCGACGCCTATCCTTCCGACATAATCATTATAATCTATGGTGCTTATGAGCACCTGGGTCCCGGCCTCCTTATCCCCCGAGGGAGCAGGTATGAAATCCACCACCGCGTCAAACAGCGGGGCCATATCAGGACCCAGATTATTATAATCCGTCCCGGATCTTCCGAGCTTTGCGGATGCAAAGATAAAGGGGCAGTCAAGCTGCCTGTCGTCCACGTCCAGATCCATAAAAAGCTCCAGCACCTCGTCGACCACCTCTTCGCATCTTGCCTCCTCCCTGTCAACCTTGTTGACACAGACTATGATAGGAAGCTTCAGGGCAAGCGCCTTCTTTAACACGAACCTTGTCTGCGGCATGGTTCCCTCAAAGGCATCCACCACAAGAATAGCCCCGTCCACCATTTTGAGCACCCGCTCGACCTCTCCTCCGAAATCGGCATGCCCCGGAGTGTCAACTATGTTGATCTTCATGCCTTTATAGGAAACAGCGGTATTCTTGGAAAGTATGGTGATCCCTCTTTCCCTTTCTATATCCCCTGAATCCATCACCCTTTCAGCGACCTCCTGATTTTCCCGAAAGACTCCGCTCTGCCTTAACAGCTGGTCGACGAGCGTAGTCTTCCCATGGTCTACATGGGCGATGATTGCTACATTTCTGATATCCTCTCTTGCTTCGGTCATTTAATACTCTCCTCTGTTTTTGACTATATTGGTCAATAAAATAATACATATCATACTCAGGCAAAAATTCTGTTTATGCCCTGACCGTCTGGTTTACATAACTCTCGATCGTCAATATCTCATCCTTCGAAAGCTTCTCAGCGTTTACGATCTTTACATTCTCTATGATCTGCTCCGGACGGCTGGCTCCTATCAGCACGCTCGTCACATCGTCATCCTTCAGTACCCAGGAAAGCGCAAGCTCCGCTAACGACTGCCCCCTCCCCTTAGCAAGCTCATTAAGCTTTTTAATGACTTCTATCTTTTCGGGTGTCACATCGGATTCCTTTAAGAACCTCCCGTCTCTCTTGACCCTGCTGTCCTCGGGGATCCCGTTTATGTACTTGTCGGTAAGCAGCCCCTGGGCAAGCGGTGAAAACGCGATTATGCCCTTCCGGTCCTCCCTTGCAGCGGTCTTCAGCCCGTTCTTTTCTATAGTGCGGTCGAAAATGCTGTAGCGGTTCTGGTTGATTATGAAGGGGACATGGAGCTCCTTAAGGATTGCCGACATTTCCTTCATCTTCTCGCCGTTATAATTTGAAATTCCCACATACAGAGCCTTTCCGCTCGCAACTATCTGCGCAAGGGCGAGGGCGGTCTCCTCAAGCGGAGTATCGGGATCCATCCTGTGATGATAGAAAATATCAACATACTCAAGCCCCAGTCTCTTAAGGCTCTGATCGATGCTGGCTATCAGATACTTCCGGCTTCCGTGGTCCCCGTAAGGTCCCGGCCACATATCATAACCTGCCTTGGTCGAAATGACAAGCTCATCCCTTAAAGAGGAAAAATCCTGCTTAAGGATCCTCCCGAAGCTTATCTCCGCAGAGCCGTAAACCGGGCCGTAATTATTCGCAAGGTCAAAATGTGTTATCCCGTTATCAAAAGCCGCCTGGCACATAGCCCTCATATTCTCGTAATTATCAACCGAACCGAAATTATGCCAGAGCCCTAACGATACAGCCGGGAGCAAAAGCCCGCTGTTTCCGCAGCGTCTGTACTTCATTTTTTCATATCTTGTTTCTGATGGATTATACATATTCAATCTCCTTTCTGAACAGCCAGTCCTATATAACCCCTTACATCCCCGTTACCCTTATATCCGTAAGAGCGCACTGATCACCTGAAAGCGCCAGATAGACATCCTTCGTCCCGTCAGTTATGGTCGTGATATTCTTTATCGAGATCCCGGCGTTTTCGGTAATAACGGTTATTCTTTTCCTGCTTCTTAATATGGCAGCTTCACATTCAAAGCCTTTTTTATTATACTCCTTCCAGGCATCCCAGCCCCTGAATTCATCGCTCTTTTCCACGGCCAGTTTATTCCCGGACCCCTCGTCCTGCGCCGGTTTGCACAGCAAATCGTGCGCTTTGGCACGAACTTCAGTTCGTGCCGATCCGGTCTGCGAAGCCGACCGGATCATTTCCACAGACGGCTGTGCCTCACCGTCCAGACGTATGAGAGCAAACTCACGGTAATTTTCCCCGTTTACCTTTCCATCATCCGAATAAAAAAGGATTATGAACGGACAGTGCCCCACAAGGTTCGCGGTTGGCAGGCTCATTGTATGGAATATGATCCTCATATCGTCCTTAACCGGAACGCTTTCGGTACTGGCCGTCCTGTATCCGTCGATCTGAACGTTTGGGAGATCGCTTTCCATGCGCTCGATATAGCTTATCTCGTCCGCGATCCTTTCAATATCGCCATCGCCGACCTTTTCACCGGTCTTTTCCGTCTCTGTATCCGTAATGATGCAGTGTTCTCCGGTGATCGCTATATACACCGCTCTTGAACTGTCGGGAAGCGCCGTTATGATCTCCTGTCTCTTCCCGCCCCCGATAAGGATAAGCTTTGCGTGATCTCTGTATTTTGAAGCCTCTATGACATATCTTCCCGCAGGTGTGTCCGGATCGTCTTCGATATATGTCATTTTCATATCCCTCGCGCCGGAACAGACATTGTGTCCGTCAAACCATATCTCACCGTATTCGATAAACAGTGTGTCGTTTATGGTTTTTAATGTATCATGCACACACCCGTCATTCGAATCAAAAAGAAGGATCGAAGGAACGGAATATTCCTCCTTAAACTCCCCGTCCGGACTGCTTAAGAAGGATATCCTTATCACCTCCTGCGTGACCGCTATACCGTATGACACCTTACTCCTGTATTCGCTTATCCTGAGAGGTTCAAACATAACGTTACCCTGTACCGGATCCTTATCCGGGCAGATCCTCCGGTCGGAATATATCCGCGCCGGATCTGCCTTAAATCCCCGGAGCCGAAAATTTCTGCTTTTCAGATCTTTTCGGCTGAATTTAAATTCTTCACCTAATGTATCATAAAGTATTTTTCAAGATTATCAAGCAGCTCCTGCTTCTCTATGGTCTTAAGAAAATAGCCCTCGGGCTTTAAGGCGACAACCTTCATCACGCTCTGTTTATCGCTCTTCCCGGTAAGAAACATTACCGGTATATCCTTCGTGTCCTCCTCGCTCCTGAGCATTTCAAGGACCTGCGGTCCGCTGGTAACAGGCATCTCATGGTCTAACAGGATAAGATCCGCCTTGTTCTTTCCGAGCCATTTTATGGCCTGAAGACCGGAGTTTGCCATGGCGACCTTATAGGTTCCCTTCAGCCATTCCCTGACAAGTCCCAGATAATTCATGTCATCATCCACGATAAGGATCGTCTTTTTGAATTCTCCTGCCTCGACCTTTTCAGTGATCTCCTTAACCGTCCGGACATATTCATCATTATCGACCGGACGTATGAAGCTTCTGTATATCAGTTCCCCAGGAAGACGGGCTTTCAGAAACTGCACTTCCTTATCCTCGCCTATGGGTATCACGCGGATCCCGCTGTCTGATATCTTATCGGACAGAAAAGTAAGCGCTTTGTCAAAAGGTCTGTCATTCTTATCCATGTAAATGGTAATAAGACTTGTCCCCTCCCATTTTGCGTTGATACTGTCCACATTAAGCGGTACAAATTCACTTTGTATCTCCGCCTCGGAAAGCTTTTTCATAAGCACCCGTATAAGGAACGATTCTTTTTCGCCGAGCATCATTACGTGGTTTTCAGACATAACTACCTCCTGTCAGAAAAAACAGGTTATTGAACAAGCTTTTCCATCGCGTCCCAGTCAAGCGCCTTAAGGAGCTTTTCAAGCTCGAGAAGCTTCTTCTTTTCATCCTTCGGAAGCTTATATTCCTTAAGCTGGTCAAGGATCATCTCCGCGGAATCATAATCCATCGAAGGGATCACTTCCTTAAGGGTCTCATACGCTTCCTCCAGCATACCCTCCGGTATATCTTTAAGGCTTTCGCCTTCCTCTTCTTCCTTATCCTTTAGCCTTCCAAGCTTCTCTTTATAGCTCTTATAAACTGATAAAAGCTTTTCCGTATTGGCATGGATGAAGTCCATGTCTTCTTTATTTCCGGCGTTCTCAAGGCTTTCGGCCAGCTTTGAAAGTTCATCCGCCCCGATTATCCTCGCCGAGCTCTTAAGCGCATGCACCTTGACGGTATAAAGCTTTATATCCCCATCCTTATATGCGTCCTCTATGACCGTCGCATTGCTGTCGATCGTATCATTAAACAGATTTACGGAAAAGATGAAGGAAGATATCCCTCCGGAATATTTTATCCCGTCAGGTACGGATATACCCTCTGTCTCATTGAGCCAGAGCAGGTTTTCCGGAAGCTCCTTCGGCTCTTCCTTAAGGTTGCCGGAAACCGGTTTCATCATGATCTCTTCGGGAAGATGCTTCATTATGGTCTTCTCTAAGATTACACTGTCTATGGGCTTTGCCAGATAGCCGTCGAAACCTTTTGACACATAGAATTCCTCTCCGCCCGCCGCGGCATTTGCGGTAAGCGCATAGACAGGAAGGTCGGGGGTCATCTCTCTGATCTTTGCGACAGTTTCGATCCCGTCCATTCCCGGCATCATATGATCAAGAAACACGACGTCATACTTTCCGTATTTTATCTTTTCAAGGCCTTCCTCACCGCTCTCGGCAGTAGTCACGAAAACTCTCGTAGGCTTTAAAAGCCCCTTGATAACGGACAGGTTCATGGGATTATCATCGACCACCAGAACCTCGGCATCGGGTGCCACAAACTGCGGCACATACGGCCCCTTTGCCTCTTCTTCCCCATGCTCATCAAACTCGCCTATTCCCTCTGCGTCTATTATCCTCTGGTCAACGGTCAGTATAAACTCAGACCCCTCTCCGTAAACGCTCTCACACCACAGCCTTCCGTTCATCAGCTCCGCAAAGCGTCTGGAGATATCAAGGCCTAAGCCCGTGCCCTGTATGGAGATGTTCTTCTCCTCATCAAGCCTCTCATACGCAGAGAACAGCTTGTCCATATCCTCTTCCTTAACGCCGATCCCCGTATCCTTGACCGAATACTTAAGGCTCACGCTTTCCCGGCTTATATCCGTCACGGAGACCTTTAATACAAAACCACCGACAGAAGTATACTTCACGGCATTTGTGAGCAGATTAAGTACGATCTGTTTGATCTTTCCCGAGTCTCCGTAAAGCCTCTTAGGCAGGGTTTCGTCTATATCCGTCTCAAAAGTAAGATCCTTTTCGGCGCTCCTTATCCTGATCATTGAAACTATCGAACGAAGGAGCTCACCCGTGTCATATTCCGTCTCGACCAGGTTCATCTTGCCAGATTCCACCTTTGACATGTCCAAAAGGTCATTTATGAGTTCAAGGAGCGACTCCGAGGCATTCCTTATGTCAAGCGCGTAATTTATCACCGACATATAATATTCCTTGGGCACATCAGCCGCGTCTTCCCTTAATATCATCTCATCCATGCCCATTATCGTATTGATGGGCGTGCGAATCTCATGGGACATATTCGCAAGGAATCTGGATTTGGCGGAATTGGCTCTTTCAGCCTCATCCTTCGCCACCCTTATCTCGTCATACTGTCTCCGTATCACGGTCCATGTCATGACCCTCCAGACTATAAGACCCGCCGCAATGACAAGAAACGCCAGGAACAGTATCCTGACTATAAGAAGCTCAGAAAACCTCGGTTTTTTTATGATGGAAAAAACCTCGTCCTGCAGCACCTCACCGGTGCTCAGATCAAGGATCTCCATGTGAAGGGAATAGTCGCCGTATCCAAGTCCTGTGTATTCAAGCGTCGAAAGCCTGCTCTGCGCTTCCGTGATACCGTCATCACCGCTTCCCTCCAGATACATATGCACGACGGGATTGGTCATTGTATAGTCCAATATCGCGGGAGTGATCTGGATACGCCCGGACGAGGGCGGTATCGTATAGGTTCCCGAAGCATCCGGCAGTATCTCCTCGTCGTTTAAAAATACAGATCTGATCCCCGCCTTGATCTTTGCCGACTCCTCAAAATAATGGTTTATGTTGACCTTGCTGACCCCGTTTCTGGCCGCGATGTAGAGATCCCCGTTATCATCAAGCCTGCTGTAGGAATTGGCGGTGGGGGTTCCCGTCAGGCCGTTTGCCACGGTATATAATCGGTAATCGGAGATATCGTCATTTATCATATTCTCCGCTCTTACCGAGTAAATACCGTAGGACGATAATACCCAGATATTTCCGTTTTCGTCATAATACATATCAAAGTTATTGTTATACGGGAAGCCTGAGACGTTTTTTATCTCCCCGTCCTTCATATACTCGATGGAATTGGACGTAATGATCCAGTATACTCCTCTCTCGGGATCCTCCTTTATCCTCAGGATAACATCGCTTGTAAGACCGTCGTCACGACCTATCTTTGATATGGAGCTTCCGTCTATAACGTATATGCCGTCACCGTCCGTACCGGCATAGATCCGCCCGTTATCACCCTCGCAGACGGTCAGAAAAACCGTGTTTGCCGCTCCCTCCGAAGCCCCTACGGTCCGCTCCACCTTCCCGTCCTTTATAACTGCCAGTCCGCCATTCGTCCCTGCAAGGACCGAGCCGTCCTTTGCAATAACGCTGCACCTGATCTGGGAATTCCTAAGCCCGTTATCTTCGGTATAGCTTTTTATCCTTCCCTCCGGAGTATAGCAGACAAGGCCCAGTCCGTTCGTATAGGTCGAGACCCAGAGATTTCCGTCCGGATCCGTTTCAAGGCATCTTATCCTGCAGTCTCCCAGATATTCCGTCAGCTCATTCTCCACGGCTTTCAGGTCTTTATCAAGTATCTGAAGTCCGTTGTCTGTCCCGATATAAAGCTCATCCTTAAGAAAGCAGGCAGCATTGACGGTTTCCTCCGAAATACCGGCTTTTTGCGTAAGATCCTGGAAGTTGTTGGTGACCACCTTCATCACTCCCTGCCTCGAAGAAGCAAACCAGAGATTGCCCTGATAGTCTGACGTCATCATATCGATGGAATTATCCATCGGGATATTTTCAAGCACGCAAAAGTCATCATTTTCATCCAGGTATCCGGCAATGTTCTCGGAGGTGACCCAGATCCTTCCACAGGCTCTGTTGATATAATATATATTGCCGGCAGGCGTCACGGAGATTTCCTTCATGTGTTCGGCAGTGTCTCCAAATCTGCCGTAATATACCTTATCTGCCCGGGTCCCGAAATACGCCATTCCGTTTTCTTCACTGTCCGTATATATGGTAGAGATGTCCTCGAAACCGAGCTCTTTGCTCGAAAAGAAAAGCATGATATGGCCGTTATCTATCGAGAATATATCTCCGTCACTGGTATTGCCGTAGATCATGCCCCCGGAATCCGACACAAGCCTTGCGATGATCTTTTCGTTCAGCCGCTCGTCGTTCATACGTCTGAGTATATTTGATTCATCAACATAGGATATCCCGCTGGTTGTTCCTATATATATCCTTCCCGAAGCATCCTCGGCAAAGGTACGGATAGAAGAAGACGGAAGCCCGTCTTTATATGTATACTGAGTACTCTCCCCCCTGTCAAGGAGCACGACCCCGTTATCATTCGTTCCGACCCAGATCCTTCCAAAACTGTCTTCAAATAAAGCCCTGCCGCTTGTAAGTCCGCCCGACGTGTCCATCCTTTCAAAGGTTCTGCCGTCATATTTTATGATACCGCTGTATCCGCCTATATATATGTATCCGTCGCTTGTTCCGAGAACCACGTTTGCGTCAGAGGTAGGCAGACCGTTTGTCGCATTATATATTTCCGCCGAATACCCCACATCCGCAAGCTGACCGGTGACGGCATAGCCCCCTCCGATCTTCGTCCCCTGGTCGTCCCCCGACTGTGCAAAATCGGTCACGTCCGTAAAGGCCATGACCGGACGCGTATTTAAGAGCGTTCCGACAGCAAGGACGGAAAGGAATATAGCTGTTGAAAATGCTGTTACTAATCTCTTCTTCTTCATTGAACCCTTTCAAAAAAGCGCTTTTTTATCTTTTGCTCCCACGTTACTGGTTCTGGTTATACTTCTTAAGTATCACCTTTACCTCTGTCAGTGAATCCATGAAAACCTCCACGCATTTCGGATCAAACTGCGTGCCCGCTCCCTCATTTATTATCTCGAGCGCTTTCTCAAGCGGAAATGCCGGTTTATATACCCTGGGAGATGTCAATGCATCAAACACATCAGCTACTGCCATTACACGGGCCGAAAGCGGGATCACCTCTCCGTGAAGCCCTTCCGGATAACCCTTTCCGTCCCAGCGCTCATGATGATATCCCGCCATGTTTCTGGCTTCCTTCAGATAACTTCCGCCCTTGACGGTGTCTATGGCCTTCTCCATTATCTCCCGTCCGGCCGTCGTGTGCCTCTTCATTATCTCGAATTCCTCTTTGTCAAGCTTTCCGGGTTTATTAAGGATCGCATCCGGAACATTTATCTTGCCGACATCATGAAGCGGCGCGGAATTCTCCACATCGGTCATATACTGTGGAGTAAGCTTCCCCAGGTAGTAGCCCTTGCGTTTTAACCCCTCAAGTATTATGCGTACATACGCCGATGTCTTCTGTACATGGGCTCCCGTATCGGAGTCCCTGCTCTCGACCATGTCCGCCATTGTCACGATAAGACCGTTCTGCATCTGTGCGGTGGCTTGCGCATAATGTCTCATGCTGCGCATCTGTTCACCCGTATTCGACGCCATCCTGCAGATCGCGCTGTACAGCCTTTCGATCTCATCCCCTGTGCGGATATCGAGCGTTCTCAGCTTCTTTATATTTTCGTCCAGTATTTCCTGATCATCGCTCTTTGACAGGAAGCCTTCCACCGAAGCTGCCATGCTTCCCGTCGGATATATAAGGCAAAAACCGGCTGTCCATTGGCCATAAACCAGTATCAGGACGAAAAAACCGGAAAAGATCATAAGCACCCTGATCAAATACTGGATCGCAAATCCGGATATATATGACACAGATACATCAGCACCGGCATAGCAGACGGTTTTTCCGTGTGAATCGTAAACCGGAACATATGCGCTCAGAAGCCATCCGAATCTGTCATTGGATTCTATGGGCTCTATATTTTCACCTGCCTTAAGTGAATCGACATAAGGCAGAAACGCCTCCTCAAACGGTGTGAATTCACCGGGCGCATATGCCTCTTCCCCGTCAGGTGACACCAGGTCAAAAATAAACCGGCATCCCTCATCCTCTATCCTCAATATATAAAGATATACCACTCCCACTGAGGCATCTCTTATCTTATAGAGTGTCTTTTCCGTTCTCTCGTATCCTGCGGCCTTTCTCCCGTACCTCAGGAAATTCTCTATCATGCCGGGATTGATCTCGGAGGCTGCAAATTCAGCGGCCTTTACAGCGCTCTGTTTATATTCCTCCTTTGTATTCTCATAACTGAGTCTCACGCTGATCCATGTAAGGCCCAGGGTCAGGCTGAACGCGGTAACAGACAGCATGAAGGTCATTCTCCTCTGCAGTGACCGCCCCCCTGACTTCGCTCTCTGTTTAAGCCACGCCATCTCCTCATCGGTCAGCGGCTTCTGTTTCCAGATGCTTGATCTTATTGCCCTTCTTTTACCGGGAGGGATCAGGTACAGCACGCCCAGGGCGACACCTGTGGTGATCCCCTTGTCGACTATGTTAATGCCGCAATTTACCAGCATTACACTTAAGAAATACGCTGTACCGGATTCTTTACCCGCAATAAGCCCAGACACATATGCCACATCCTCAAACCTGGTTCCTCCGATCAGAACCCATTCAAATACTGTACCCAGAACCCCGCCGATCACGGAAATCGTCAGGATATATACAGGAATAAAGCCTTTGTTTCTTAATTTATGTTTTTTGAAAAAGATGGCAGTGCATACGGCTATCAGCACGCCTATCAGTGAATAGAATAGCGAGAAGGTATTGAACACACTGCAGATGACATTTGTCATGACTGCTGCGATAATACCCGGAAACAGCCCTCCAAGCGCAGAAACAGTGATAGTACCGACTGTATCCAGATAAAACGGAAGCCCGGCACGATATGTTATATATGACAGCAGAACATTGGCCGCTATGCCCAGAAAAACAATGAGCACACGCCACATAGCGTATTTATTTCTGACTTTGTAGCGAATGTCCCTCCCCCCCCTTTTCCAAACAAACGCCAAAACGGAAATCGTTTTGGCGTTTGTATATGTACAGTCCTTCGTAAAGATCAACGATCCATCATAGATTAACCTGTCTATTAAATATGAAGCATATTGGTTGCAAGCGTAAAGTAGATCATAAGAGACAGGGCATCCACTATGGTAGTTATGAAAGGGCTTGCCATAACTGCGGGGTCAAAGCCAAGTTTTTCGGCAAACATCGGCAGCGTACAGCCAACCAGTTTCGCAAAAAGGAGCTCAACCACCAGTGTCAGGCAGATCACACCCGTCACCATAAGATCCAGCCTGTTGAAGAAGATAAGCTTCAGGAAATTAGCGGCGGCCAGTGTAACGCCGCAGAGAAAGGCAACCCTTATCTCCTTCCATATGACTTTGATCATGTCCTTAAATTCTATCTCATTCAGCGAAAGTCCCCGGATTATCGTGACCGAGGCCTGTCCGCCGGCATTTCCGCCCGTGTCCATGAGCATCGGGATGAACCCCGTCAGAACCACAAAGGCCTTCAGGGCGTCTTCATACCGGGTGATTATCCCCTGAGTCACTGTAGCGGATATCATGAGTAAGAGCAGCCAGGGTATCCTCTTTTTATAGGTCTCAACCACTCCGGTCCTCATATAGGGCTTGTCCGTCGGCACGATAGCGGCCATCTTTTCGATATCCTCCGTAGCCTCTTCACGCATGATATCTACAACGTCATCGATGGTTATGATGCCTACCAGCCTGTTTTCATTATCGACCACCGGCATGGCTGTAAAGTCGTACTTTGAGAACTGCATGGCGACCTCTTCCTGGTCGGTAAGGGTATTCACGGAGATGATATTGTCATTCATGAAGTCCCCGATCACCTCATCATCATTTCGAAGAAGAAGATACCGAAGCGCCACTGTGCCGATAAGGTGCCTTTCGTTATCAAGCACATAGCAGATATTGATCGTCTCCTTATCCACCCCGATCCTGCGGATACGCTCGATCGCCTGCTTAACGGTCAGATGTACCTTAAGGTCAACAAACTCGACCGTCATTATGCTTCCGGCCGAATCCTCGGGATACCTTAACAGGTGATTGATATCACGCCTCGTCTCGGAATTTGCGTTGGCAAGAAGTTTTTTAACAAATCCCGCCGGCATCTCCTCCATAAGGTCGGTAGCATCATCGGCCATCAGGTTATTGATGATATTCGCGGCTTCACGGTCTGTAAGGGAGGTAATGATGGTCTGCTGGGTCTCAATATCGAGGTACGCAAAAACATCCGCCGCGATATTCTTTGGAAGTATCCTGAAGAGCCTGATCTGCTCCTCCATCGACAATTCCTCAAAGATAGCGGCGATATCCGCCTCATTCCACTCGGAGAGCTCCTGCCTGAGCTTTGTATACAGTTTATTATTGATCAGTTCCCTGATCTCATCCATCGACAGCTCGTTTGACATGACAACAAAAATTTTTTGTTTTTTAAAAAATTTTTGGGACCGAAAACATGTGTTTTTTACATGTTTTCGGCAATAATGGATTTACGGAGTAAATCCTATCCCTATATAAAGTTTTTTGAATCTAATATTATTCGTCTTCCAAAGTCTTTCTTCAAAAAACTTTGTCACTTCAGAAACTTAAGCCCTCTTATGATGGCCACCTCTTTCGACTGGTTCTTCGCAACCTGTACAAAACAGATAAAGCGAAGCACTAAAATAATGACCCCGCAGATACAGGCGGCGATCGGTATCACAACAGTCCAGAAGAAGAAACCCGCAAAAAGGATCAGCAGCGTATTTACAAGGGTGATCTTAAAGTTTTCCTTTACATGGAAAAACAGGTAATCGGATTTCCCCTTTCCAATAAGCCATAGGATCGCAAAGCAGACGAGGGTTCCGTAGAGCCCTGAAAGATACATTATCATGGCGATCACTTTATTGTTATGCACATCCTCTTCACTGAACTCACCGGTGTGATCCCATGCAGGCCTTGCATTCTGCTCTGTAGCTATGGGATTATCAAGATTAGTTCCGCAGACATGACAGAAAACATTATTGTCTTCGATCTGCGCTCCGCAATTTGGACAAGTCTTCATAATTAAACCTCCGTTATAATCCTGCTTAATTAGATCTGAGCTTAATTCTGCCCGATCATTATATCACAACTAGCACAATCTGGCACCGTTTATGACCTTATCATCAAAAATAACCAGCTTGTACCTGCCGTCCTCTGCCTCCGCGGACAGAAGCATACCCTGGCTTTCAAGCCCCATCAGTTTTCTCGGTTCAAGGTTTGCAACAAACCCGACCGTTTTGCCTATAAGCTCCTCAGGGTCATAGCTTTTTGCCATTCCCGAAACTATCTGCCTTTCTGATATCCCGTCATCGATCTTAAAGACAAGCAGCTTATCGGATTTCTTAACCCTCTCGCAGGAAATGACCTTTCCTGCTCTCATATCCACCTTCTCGAAGACATCAAAAGGGATATTCTCAAGTACCGGCTCAATCTCCGGCTTTTCCTCTTCTTTCGGCTCAGCGTTCTTTATTATGGCATTGAGCTCCTCTATCTCTTTATCAATATCTATACGAGGGAAGATGATATCTCCTCTTTTGACCGTAATGGTCAATGGAAGTACTCCGAACTTAGCCATATTCTCATAGGTTACGTCCTCATCGCCGGCACCTATCTGCTCCCAGACCTTCGGCATCGTTGTCGGCATAAAGGAAGACAGCAGTGATGAAGCTATCCTTATGCTCTCTAAAAGATTATAGAGCACCGTAGCAAGCCTCGCCCTGTTTTCCTCGCTCTTTCCGAGGATCCACGGCTCAGTCTCGTCAATATATTTATTGGAGCGGTCCACTAATTTAAATATCTCGGCAAGCGCAAGATTAAGCTGGATATTATCCATAAAAGCATCCACCTTATCCCTTACGGACAACGCAAGCTCCTTAAGCTCGTTGTCTATGGGCTCTTCCTTACGCTCTTTTGGAAGAGTTCCCCCGAAGTACTTGTCAGCCATCGCTACAGTCCTTGAAACAAGATTGCCGAGCCCGTTTGCCAGATCCGCATTTATCCGGTTTATCATGACCTCGTTGGAAAAGCTGCTGTCCGAGCCTAATGCCATCTCTCTTAAGATATGGTAGCGGATCGTATCCGTACCGTATCTCTCCCCAAGGATCTTAGGATCCACGACATTCCCGACAGATTTGCTCATTTTCTGCCCGTTAAAGGTTATCCAGCCGTGTACCGCAAGGTGCTTCGGGAGAGGAAGCTCTAACGCCATAAGCATTGCCGGCCAGATAAGCGCGTGGAAACGCATGATGTCCTTGGCCACCATATGGATATCCGCAGGCCAGAAGGTATCGAAATCATTATAAGCATCATTATCATACCCGAGAGCGGTGATATAGTTGCTGAGCGCATCTATCCAGACATACACCACATGCTTTTCATCAAAGGTGACGGGGATCCCCCAGGTAAAGGTAGTCCTGGAAACGCAGAGATCTTCAAGTCCCGGCTTAATGAAATTGTTTACAAGCTCAACAGCCCTGTTTTCCGGCTTAAGATAGTCCGTCTCAAGGAGAAGCTTTTCCAGTCTGTCCGAAAATTCGGAAAGCTTGAAGAAATAAGCCTCCTCCTTTGCGTCTATCACAGGCCGCCCGCAATCCGGGCACATTCCGTTCACAAGCTGCGAAGGAGTCCAGAAGCTCTCACAGGGAGTGCAGTATTTGCCTTCATAGGTTCCCTTGTAGATATAGCCCTTATCATAGAGCTTTTTAAAAATGCTCTGCACGCTCTTTATGTGATAATCGTCGGTAGTGCGGATATAACGGTCATAATCGATGTTCATGTATGCCCAGAGATCCTTGAATCTGAGGACGATCTCATCCACATATTCCTTTGGGGTGACCCCTGCTTCCTTAGCTTTCTGCTCGATCTTTAAACCGTGCTCGTCCGTTCCCGTAAGGAACATGACATTATAGCCCTGCTTCCTTCTGTATCTTGCGATGGAATCACAGGCCACCGTGGTATAACAGTGCCCGATATGCGGATTCCCCGAAGGGTAGTATATCGGTGTAGTGATGTAAAAATTCTTCAATTTTCTTATCCTCTTTTCCAACAGATATTGTATGGCGGCAATCACCGGAAAAAGACAATACGCCGCAAATAATAAAACGATCAGATCAGATCATTTCGTTTCCTTTAACTTTTCCTCGATCAGAGCCTTTATCCTCTCTGCTGCCTCGTTTACCGGGATCTTTTCAGAGAAAGATTTGTCCCTCGAAGAAAGCTCCACGACATTTTCCTTAAGGTTCCTCGGACTGACTATCACTCTGTAAGGGATACCGAGAAGATCGGCATCGGAAAACATTACTCCGGCGCTCACATCCCTGTCGTCATAGATCACCTCGACCTTAAGTGCCATAAGCTCCTCATAAAGCCTGTCGGCAGTCTCCCTGACCTCCGGATTGTCTATACGCATCCCGCAGAGATGTACCTGCCAGGGCGCGATGGATATCGGCCATATCGGGCCGTAATCATCATGATGCGCCTCACAGACCGATGCCGCAAGCCTTCCGACCCCGATCCCGTAGCAGCCCATGACAGGGGTCTGAAGCTCACCGTTCTGATCGGTATAGGTCATCCCCATGCTCTTTGAATATTTTGTGCCAAGCTGGAAGATATTGCCAACCTCTATGCCCCTTGAGATACCTATGGAAGGTTTCCCGCAGACGGGACAGATCCCGCCGTCAAGGATCTTTGCGACATCCACATATTCGGTGTCTTTCGGAAGGTCTCTTTCAGGCGTGAAACCGACGTAATGATACTCCTCCTTATTAGCGCCGCAGCTTAAATTCGAGGCTCCCTTTAAGGATGTGTCGATAACAACGGTAACTCCTTCTGGAAGCCCTATAGGCCCTATATAACCGGGACAGATCCCCGAATCCTCGGAAATGACTGCAGGATGCATTTCCTCTCCCAGATAATTCCTCAGCTTGGCATCATTTACCTCTATGTCTCCCCTCAGGAAAACGGCAATATAGCTGTCATCCTTATTCCTTTGGTAAACCACGGCCTTGCAGGATTTTCTGATATCCATTTTCAGGAAATCACAGACCTCTTCAATTGTATGTATATCAGGAGTATAAACCTCCCTGAGCCCCGAAAGCTCTGCATCCGTCTCATTCTTTATAATGCTCTCGGCAGCCTCCATGTTGGCGGAAAAACCGCAGTCTTTACAGATAGCTATCGAATCTTCACCAACCGGCGTAAGAAGCATAAATTCATGGGAAACACTCCCTCCCATCATTCCGGAATCCGACTTTACGGACACGGCCTCGGGGATTCCGGCTCTCGCGAATATCCTCTCATAGGCCTTATGGCATCTTTCATAATAGGCTTCAAGATCTTCCTGGCTTGTATGGAAGGAGTAAGCATCCTTCATGGTAAATTCCCTTACCCTTATAAGCCCTGCCCTGGGTCTTGCCTCGTCCCTGAACTTTGTCTGGATCTGGTAGATCATGAAGGGATATCTGGCATATGTATTCGCATAATCCTTGACAAGCTGGACTGCAGCCTCTTCATGGGTCATTCCGAGAACCATCTTAGTACCCGTACGGTCCGTAAACCTTAAAAGCTCGTTTCCTATACTTGAATACCTCCCGGATTCCTCCCATAGGGAAGCAGGCATGCAGACCGGGAACTGAACCTCCTGCCCGTCTATGGCGTCCATCTCCTCTCTGATTATCTGCTCAATCTTTCTGGTTATCCGCTTGAGCGGCATATATGACGAATATATCCCGTTCGCCACATACTTCATGTACCCACCTTTTACCATGATCGCATGACTCTCGATCTGGCACTCCGAAGGCCTCTCCTTGAATCTCTCTCCAACCAGTTTCACAAGCTTCATTCCGTAACTCTCCTTATAATAATGGATCTACTGTGCAGATCCTTATTTTACTTCATTCTATGGTTTCCCTGGCCGCTGTTATTATCTGTCTGTCTATAACATGCCTGGCATCAAATTTCTTTACCAGATCTAGGATCTCCGGACCCTCTCTGCCCGTTCTTCTGAGATCTATCATCTTATTACCGTGGTAGGTCAGGACTACAGGCCTGAAAATATCATAATCATTCGCAGCAATGATAAGCCCTTTTTCCCCGTTCGTCAATTCCACGCTGCTGCCCTCAGGAAGGAAATTAATGCTCTTTATGAAAGCCTCCGTAACATCCTTTCCGTAGGCTGCTTCATTCTTTTTGACCTGTTTTAACGCTCCGAATACCGTCAGGGGCTCTTCCGTCAGGCTCATAGCGGTCAGACAGTCGAACAGATCACAGGCCGCGAGCACTCTGGCACCTTTTGTAAGCTTCATATGGGAGATATCCTTTCTCGCCTCGAGCTCATCCCTTAACTGAAAAGCCTGGGAGACCGTTCTTTTTACAGAAGGTGTGGAAAAAAACAGATCCTCTATCATAGAATGTCCGCCACGCTCAAACTTTCTCTCCGTTTCCACGGAATTTTCCTTTGTAAGGGTTTTCTTTACCTCATCCGGGATCGAAAACTTTCCAATTTCATGAACGACGGCGGCCATGATGCATTCGATCTGCTCCTCGCCATGAAACTGAAGCCTGTAACTGATCATTGCGCTTAAGATCGCTACGTTAAGGGAATGCTTGTATACATAGTCATCATTCCCTCGAAGACTCTGCTGAAAATTTATCTTATGATCAAGTCTTCCGAACTTACTGATTATTCTGTCGGCAAAATCACGAAGCCTGGATGCCTTGCCCTTTTTGATCAGGGTATCAAGGCTCTCTTCGATCTGAAAGATCGCCATGGTCTGAAACCGCTCAAACTCGATATCCTCTTCGGTCATCGGGGGGCAGGGCTCTGCCGGGTCCAGTATAAATACACCCAGAAGACCGAAATTCTTTACAGACTCGATCGCCTGTCTTGTCAGACGGGAATCCCGTTCATATAACAAAACGCCCTTTTTGTTATATATGGGCTTTCCCAGCCTCATTCCCTCCTTTAGTTTGTCGGTTTGAACAAAAATCATGGCAGTTCCTCATAAACCTTTCTGAACTCCAAAAAGCCCTCCTCTTCAAGTTTTTTGAACTGTGCATTCAAATTTTTTTTCATCGGGAGGACCGTTACCGTCTTGCCTTCCTTCCTGAGCTGCCCGGCTTCCCTGAAAATCTCCGCCTTTTTCGCGGAAGACACATTTTTATGCACAAGGATAGCAAGGCTGTTTTTATCTATCTTAGCCGTCTCCTTTAAATTATCCTTTAATATGGTTATTATCCTCTCAAAGCCTATGGAAAAGCCACAGGCACTGACCCTGTTTCCCGAGAATCTGCCTATCATCTCGTCATAGCGGCCTCCGCCGGCAATGGCGAAATCATATCCGTCTATGCTTATCTCAAAGATGGTACCGGTATAATACCCCATCCCCCGTACAAGGGCCGGATCGAAAACGATCGATATCTTCTCATCGGCTATCGCTCTTACGCTCTCCATGATGGACTCTATGTTCTCAAGGACCTCTTTCGAGAGAAAGTCTTCAGATATGGAATTACAGAACGAGCGGCAATCTCCGTCTGAGGGTGCATCATATATCTTAAGATACTCTTCCACCGGTTTTTCCAGAAAACCGTTTCTTAAAAGCTCCTCTCTTACTCCCTCCGTTCCTATTTTATCATATTTGTCCAAAGAGATCAGGGCAGACCCGACCTCCTCTTCCTTAAAGCCCGCCTGCAGACAGGCTGCTTTCAGTATCCTTCTGTCATTAATGTGGACAGTAAGGCCCGAAATATCTATGTCTTCAAATATCTTGAGAAGCATATCCGAGGTGGCGGCTATAAGCTCTATCTCCGCAAGATTGCTGTCATCCCCAAGGGTATCGATATCACATTGGGTAAACTGTCTGAAGCGGCCCTTCTGAGGATTATCAGCCCTGAATACATTCCCTATCTGAAGTGCCTTGAAAGGAGACGGGAGCTTTTCGCTGTTTGCCGCATAATACCTCGCAAGAGGCACTGTCAGGTCATATCTGAGCCCTGAATCGGCAAGCTCGTCATATTTTTCCTTTTCAAGCGCCGAAGAAAGGGAAGCTCCCCGCTTCATTATCTTAAAAATGAGCTTTTCGTTCTCTCCTCCCTGATCCGAAAGCAGATTTTCTATATGCTCCATGACCGGAGTCTCTATCTGCATAAAACCGAATCTTGAGTAACTTTCTTTGATCATAGAAAAAACATGCTCCCTTAATCGCATATCAGAAGGAAGCATATCCACGGTTCCCTTTACGGGTGTCTTAATAAACTTCATTTCATTCCTCACAAAATATATCCTTGTTCTGAGCTTATGCTGCCAAACTCAAAACAAGGATATTATTGCACAGCTCTTACTCCTTGTAAACACATTCTATCGAATTTTCCTCAAAAGCCCTGAGCCATTCTGCGGAAGGTTTCTTATCTGTGAACACCATATCTATCCCCGATAAGGGGCAGATCCCGGCAAGGGCGATCTTGTCAAATTTAGTGGAGTCAACGGCAAGGCAGATCTTTGCCGATGATCCAAGCATTGCCTGTTTGATGCTTGCGACCTCATCGTTTCCGTCCATCACGCCCTTCTCTATATCTATCGCCTTGCATGAAAAAAACAGCTTGTCTGCATTATAGACGCCGATCCCCTCGGAAGCCCTTCTGCCAAGCAACGACATGGTCTGCGCATGAAAGCTGCCTCCCGGAGAAAGAAGATTGCAATCCTGAGCATCCGACAGTTCCAGAAGATTTTCTATTGAATTGGTGATTATCGTCAGATTGTGCTTCTGTTTAATACTCTTTGCAATAAAAACCGAGGTGGTAGAGGCATCAAGCATAATATGATCGCCATCCTCAACCGCCTCCTTAACAAGCTCGGCTATCTTCCTTTTGCCTTCCGGATTAGACTTCTGCCTTATATTAAAGGGAAGATCTATGCTGCTTTTCTCATTTAATACAGCGCCTCCCCAGCTTTTTATAACCTGTCCGTCCTCGGAAAGCTTCTCAAGGTCTCTTCTTATGGTCTCCTCCGAGACCTCGAATTCCCTGCTCAGAGCGCTTACAACAACAGATTTTTCTTCATGCAGCTTATCTAAGATAATGCTTCTGCGTTCCGCCGCTAACATAACAAAATTTTTTTGTCCAAAATTAAAGATTGGACCAAAACCTTTCATCAAAAAAATTTTGGGCCGAAAACATGTGCTGTTTACATGTTTTCGGCAATAATGGATTTACGCAGTAAATCCTATCTTTGTTACAAAAAATTTTTTCCTAAAAATTATATAGGACTTGCACCTTTCAAAAAAATTTTTTGGGCCGAAAACATGTGCTTTTTACATGTTTTCGGCAATAATCAAAATATCTTTTGTCCAAAATAACAGATTGGACTAACACCTTTCATCAAATAAAATTTTGTGCCCTCAGAAAATAAACTTCCGGATATGCTCCGACGGATTCGCGATCACCGTACTGTCAAGGAACATTCCTTTTTCTCCGGCCTCATTCCTGGCCTTCTCTATAGCGGCCTGCACTGCCGAAACCGTTCCGGTAAGAGTCATATAGCTCTTCCCGCACATTCCTTTTGCAAGCCTCAGTTCAATAAGTTCAACGATAGCGGTCTTTGCGGCGACATCCGCAGCTTCTATCATCGCTGCCACGTCATAAGTCTCGAGCACTCCGAGTGCATCCACATTCTCAGGCTCCGCAGTTCCGTAGATAGCGGGGAAGATCGACTCATGGGGATTACCGAGGACAAAAGTATCTATAAGCTTCTCCCTGCAGACCTCGCTCGCTCTTTCCACAGAGCTCTTCACCGCCGCAAGCTCTCCTGCGATCAATACCACAAATTTACCCGGACAGGTCACCTCGGCCTGAAGCACCTCCACCTCCGCTGTCTTTGCCATCTCGTCCGCGGCAAGAAATCCGCTTGATACGGTTGAAATCTCTACCATTCCGATCGCTCGTGCCATTACATATCTTCCCTTTCAGATAAGTTTCCGCTATTAAGTAACCCCTGTTACACAAAGTCGTAAAAACCGGGCTCAGTGACCAAAACGGAATCAGCTTCCGTTATCGAATATACGTCCTATTCCCGTCTTATAACCACTTCCGCGCTGTCTGCGTTTACAACTGTCCCGTCTATTGAAGAATGAACAGCAACGCCAAGTCCCGCCGGAGCCTCTCCGATCTTCTGCCCGGCCCTGACCCTGTCTCCCGGCTTTACTATCGGAGTCGCCGGAGCACCGATATGCTGACTCATCGGTATCCTGACGCTTTGCACTTCTATGACCTCATCGGCAAACGGCGCGGGAACATCATAGGAATAGAGCCCGACCTTGGCCTTCAGCCTCTTTACCGGAACCTTTTTAAGCTCCCTGTCCCTGTCAACTATACAGGGTTTCTCGATCTTCTCGGCTCTTATCCCGGCCTCTCTCAGTCCCTTTTTAAACTCCGCTATGACGCTTCTCGGGGACAGTCCCTGGGGACAGGAATAATTCTCGCATAGTCCGCAGCTTGAGCAGTATGCTGAATTGATAAATACGGAAAGATCGCTTGTATCGTTATTGGCAACTGCCCGCATAATACTGTGGGGCTCTATCGGATGTCCGAGCGCATGCCTGGGACAAAGATCTGTACAGGTCCTGCACTGACAGCAGGACGATGAAGCCCTTCTCTTTTCTATCTGTATATTCTTAACCATCCGCCTTATCATCTGGTGCTCCTTTGAAAGCACAATGACGGCGTTGGTAGTTTTCGTTATCAGAGTATCCTCGGAGCCGGGTCTGCCCATCATGGGTCCGCCCATTACATAAGCCGGCTCCTTAACGATCACGCCTCCTGCCGCTTTAACGACATCTCCTACTGTCGCTCCGACAGGGGCAAAGATCGATACAGGCTTTTCCACCTCACCCACAACGGAAAGAAGCTTTGTATACACGGGTGCGTTCTCATGGACGGCCCTGTAGATATTGTACATGGTCTCAGTGTTGAATACGACCACGTTTTCGTCTATCGGTATTCCGCCGGGCTTTATCACCCTTCCCGTGGTCTCGTATATCAGTATTACTTCGTCCCCCATGGGATAAGTAGACCGGACAGGGCATACCCTTACAAAAGGGTATTCCTTTATCACCTCTCTGCAGGCAGCGATCGTATGGACGTGGGCATCCTTTATGCCTATCACGGCTTCTTTGGCGCCCATGGCTTCGCGGACTTCGTTAAGCATTTCCACGATCTCAAAAACCTTAAAATACAAAAACTGTCTGTGAGGCTTCAAAAGAGGCTCACATTCCACACAGTTCAGTATCACGATCTCGGCCTTATCCGTCATTTTGGCATAAGACGGGAAACCGGCTCCGCCGGCCCCCACTACGCCGTTCTCTTTCACTATCGCTTTAAGTTCTTCGATATTCATCAAACCCAGGTACCGCCCGTCATAGATTGTTCAGAAACTCCTGCCCCTCGTCGATTATTCCGACTATGGCAGCATCCACCGGAGCTTCAGTCTTATTGGTTCCTATCCTCGCCGCAGAGCCCTGCGCCACGAGCACATACTCTCCGACCCCCGCTCCGATAATGTCAATCGCAACTATCTGCCCCCCTGTGTTCTTCATTCCCTCGCAGGGTTCCACTATCATGAACTTATTGCCGCTAAGCTTATCGCTTTTTCTCGTAGAAAAAACGCTTCCTACTACTTTTCCTATGATCATGGCTGATTACTCTTCCGTAAAATAGTCGCTATATCGCCCTGCTTTACCTGGCAGGCGTTCGCCTCGTCAGTATCAATATGCATTTCCAGGTCAAAGGACTCATCCACGCGGATCTTCACGTTGTCAAGCACCGCGCCTCTCTCGTCTCCCATCCTGACGGTAACGTAATCCCCATCTTTTAGAGAGACAGCTTCAGCCTCCGAAGGCGTCATATGGATATGCCTTGCCGCAACGATACAGCCCTCATCAAGATAGATCACTCCTTTTGGCCCGACCAGGGCGATGGCGGCGGATCCTTTCAGATCCCCCGATTCCCGAAGCGGTGCGTTAACTCCCAGAGTTCTTGCGTCTGTAGCCGATATCTCGACCTGGCTCTGCTTCCTTACCGGTCCCAGGATACGTACGTTTTCGATCGCTCTTAATTTAAGCCCGACAATAGTACACTGTTCATTCGCGGCAAACTGTCCGCCCATCAGATCTTTTTTCTTTGTGAGCTGATATCCCGGACCGAAAAGCTTCTCAACATCCTCCTGTGACAGATGAATGTGCCTTGCCGATACACCGATGGGAACGGTCATCTTCTTTTCACTGTCCTTTGAGCCCTCAAGTGCCTCCATTACCAGTCTTGTGATCAGCTCAACCTCATCTTCCCTTTCCCAGGCACCCATATTACTGTACCTTAGGAAGTATCATTTCTACGTCGTTGTGAGGTCTCGGGATCACATGGGTCGCTATAAGCTCACCAAGAGCGCTTGCACGGCTCCCTCCGGCTTCCACAGAAGACTTGACCGCCCCGACATCTCCTCTTACCATAACTGTTACAAGACCGGAACCGATCTTCTCTGTTCCGATAAGTGTTACGTTTGCCGCCTTGCACATTGCATCCGCAGCCTCGATAGCGGCTACAAGGCCTCTGGTTTCAACCATTCCCAATGCTTCCAATGATGCCATTTCAATTGTCCTCCTTATAAAATATTTGAATCGGTTTTCTTATACTTTCCTGAATTTTATTTGTTTTTCGGTACAAAATCAGGCGGATCCTCGCCCAACATTTTAGATACCGACGAGGGTTCTGTCTTTCCCTTAAACCGGCTTGCGGACAGCTCCACAATTCTTACGATCTCGGGATGAGGATTCGGGATCACGCCTGACGCGGCAGGCTTTTTAATAGCCTGAGTGCTTCCTGCTTCCACAGCCTGTTTTACTGCGGCCACATCTCCCTCTATGACCAGAGTTACAAGCCTTCCTCCAAGCTTGCGTTCCCAGGTGGCCAGGGTCACATCCGCAGCCTTGCACATAATGTCCAGGGCATCGATAGCGGCCACCACTCCGGTTATTTCAATGAATCCATACGCATTACCCATACAAACTGCTACCTTTCTGCGCCAATTTGCGAAGCAAATTGTGCGCTTTGGTGCAAACTTTAGTTTGCACCGATTCGGCCGCTTTTCAGGCCGAATCATTTCATTGTCCACGCCAATTTGCGAAGCAAATTGTGCGCTTTGGCATAAACAAAGTTTATGCCGATTCGGCCGCTTTTCAGGCCGAATCATTTCTGTACAAAGTTTTTGAATCATTGATTTATAAACAACCACAATATATGCTTCAAAAACTTTGGGACCGAAAAGTTCTGTCCTTTAGAACTTTTCGGCAATAATGGATTTACGGAGTAAATCCTGACCTTGTCCTCACTGCCCTTTCAAAACGGGCGTCAAGGCTTATTGTGCCCTCAGATCTTCGGAAGGATCTTCTCAACGTCATTATGCGGCCTGGGGATAACGTGCTGGGCAACAAGCTCACCAAGCTTGCTTGCAGCAAAAGCGCCGGCTTCTACAGAAGCCTTGACTGCCCCTACATCTCCTCTTACCATAACTGTTACGAGACCTGAACCGATCTTTTCTGTACCGATCAGAACAACCTCAGCTGCCTTCGTCATCGCATCGGCAGCCTCGATAGCTGCTGTGAGTCCTCTGGTTTCAACCATTCCTAAAGCTTCCTGTGACATTTTTTACTCCTCCTTGCAAAGTTTTCTGTTTTATTATTAGTCTTAGCGGATCTGTCCTTTTGATCCTTTCAATATATGATCTGTATCAGTTTCTGTCAAGCGCGCTGATCTTCAGCATCTTTTCGGTGTCCGCAGTAGGCCTCGGGATTATATGCTTTGTTACAATCCCGGTATTGGCAAGCGCCACCTCCTCTGCCGCCTTCATGGCCTCCGTAACATCAGCTACGCTTCCGCGAAACTTGACGGTTACCAGTAAAGGCACCGGAAGGCTGTCCGCATTAGCCGGCTTGTTCTTATCAAAGATCTCAAGGGTCACGTTACCTGCCTTACATCCTGCATCTGCCGCAAGAAAAGCACAGACCAGTCCGAACACCTCTAAAAGCCCTACCGCCTCTCCGCTTCCGGGATCTTCCTTTATAACCTCTTCCATAACCTGCGTCTCCTGAATGATCATGTATTATCTACCACCGCTATTTTAAGCCCCGACATGGCAAGATTTGTCTTCAATGCTTCATTGATCTGTGAAAGCGGGAATCTGTGAGTAATAAGCTCAGCCATTGGAAGGCCTATTCCCTTAGCCCTTCTCAGAAAATCAAAGGTCGTGGCGTAGTCTCTTAAGGTATAGACCCAGGAGCCTACCAGAGTGATCTCCTTCGAGCAGAGATCGAAATGCGGATTAATGGTCGCATCTCCTCCGTTGACAAAGAAACCAAGCTCACAGAGTCCGCCGCCTCTTCTGATGAATTTATAGATATTGGCATGAGCATTCGGATTTCCCGTACACTGGAAGGCGAAATCGGCGGGATGCCCTCCGAAGCTGTCCTCTACAGCCTTCGCGAGAGCTTCTATACCGTTATGATCCTTAAAGCTTACAGACTTATCCGCTCCCATTTTCTTTGCAAAAGCAAGCCTCGCTTCATTTCCGTCAACGGCAGTGATGTTCTCTATGCCCATCGTGCGAAGGACAGCTATGCAGATAAGCCCTATAGGTCCGCATCCCTGAACCACGACTCTGCTGTTGAACCTCAGGATGCCCGTGGTCTTTGCCCTTTCCACGGCATGTACCAGAACCGCGCAGGGCTCGATCAGTATCCTTGAATCGAGATCAAGATCGCTTACGTTGAAAACCGTAGATCCTCCTCTGATAAGGATGTAATCCGAAAACCATCCGTTAAGATGAACATCATCATCCGGAAGAAGGCCATAAACATCGGCATCTCCGACGTTCTGCCTGTTTAAGTCATACATGGTGATCTCCGGATTATCCTTGAAGATCATGCAGGTAACGACCTTATCGCCAAGATGCAGGTCCTTTCCGGCGCTGTCCTTCTTAACGTTTTTACCCATCTTCACGATCTCTCCCGTACCCTCGTGTCCGAGCGCTACGGGAATGAGGCCGAAGGGATCTCTCTTGAATTCATGCGCATCGGTACCGCATACGCCGCATCCCTCAACCTTTACGAGAATATCGTCATCGCCGACAGCGGGCATCGGGAATTCCTTCACTTCAAATTTTTCAAGCTCGGTGAGCATCGCCACATGAGCCGTTGAAGGAATTGAAGCGCCTGAGGCAGAATAGCCCGGAGCGCTGTAAGCCTGAGGCTGTCCACCCGATAGCTGGCCAAGTATCTGCCTGACGATCTGTTCAACCTCCTGTTCATTAACAGCCATTGTCTTTCCTCCTTACAAAGTTTTTGAATATAGTATCTATCGTCTTCCAAAGTCTTCTCTTCAAAAACTTTGGTTACCTTATACACAGCGAATCCGTCATCGTGCAGCGTCTTCTCTTTGTAAACGACTGCGCGCTGGTAAGACCCTCGCCCGTCCTTGACGCTATGGTAAACGTACAGTAGCCTTCTCCGCCGAAGCCAAGCGCCGCATAGCTCGGGCCGTTCTTTACAAGGATAGCGGTATCGATAGCCTTCGCATAGGTTGTGATATTGTCAACATTTTTTGAATGGATATGGGCGGAATGCCTGTTTCCGTGCTCAAGCCAGACAGCCGTCTCAACACCTTCTTCAAAGGTCTTTACCCTTACCATTCCAAGTATCGGCATCATAAGCTCGGTAGTGATAAGAGGATGCTCCTTCTCTCCCTCGAAAACAATGCATCTGATCTCCGGTCCGACTTCGACCCCTACCATTGAAAGCAGGGTCCTCGCATCCCTCCCGACACATTTCCTGTTAAGGGCTCCCTTTGGCGTTATAACCGTAGCGGCGAGCCTGTCCTGAACCTCCTTGCTCGCGAGATAGCATCCGTTTTCGGTGATCATATAGTTCATAAGCTCATCAGCGATGCTGTCCATTGCCACTATTTCCTTCTCCGCTATGCAGGGAAGATTGTTGTCAAAAGTGCATCCGTTTACGATGTCCCTTGCAGCCTTCCTGACATCCGCGGTATCATCCACGAATGCGGGCGGGTTCCCTGCCCCGGCTCCTATAGCCCTCTTGCCTGAAGAAAGCACGGCGGTGACGACTCCCGGACCTCCTGTAGCAACAAGCAGCGGGATCTGCGGATGCTTCATCATTATAGCACTAGTCTCCAACGTAGGCACCTCAACGGTGACGGCGATGTTGTCAGGCCCCCCTGCCTCAAGAGAGGCTTCGTTGATCATATTGATCGTAAAGATCGTAGTCTTTTTAGCATTGGGATGAGGATTGAAAACAACGGTATTTCCGCCTGCTATCATTCCGATGGAATTGCATATTACCGTCTCTGAGGGGTTGGTGGCCGGAGTGATCGCCCCGATCACGCCGAAAGGGCCCATCTCAACAAGGGTAAGCCCTCTGTCGCCTGACCATGCAATGGTTTTAAGATCCTCGGTTCCCGGCGTCTTATCGGCGGTCAGCTTGTGCTTAAGGATCTTATCGCCGACATTGCCCATGCCTGTTTCATTTACGCCCATATTGGCTATTATTTCAACATTTTCATGGGTCTTTCTTCTTATAACAGAGATTATCTTCTCTCTCTGGTCGAGGGTCATGTTACGGACCACCTTCTGAGCCTCAATAGCGGCATTTATAGCATCATTCATATCCTTGAACACGCCGTGCATGCCTTCCACGGAGCCGGTGATCTGCATATTGGCCATGACCTTCTTGACTATGTCATGTATCATCCTTTCATCTACAGACACTTTATTACCTCCTTTAACATGGATCTGCCATAGGCCGCAAGGTCGGTATCCTGCTGTGCCGTCCCACCGGATACGCCAAGTGCCCCTATCATGGTATCTCCTATTTTCAGCGGCTCTCCGCCGCCAAGAATCATGACTTTTCCGTCATTTGAAAACTGCAGTCCGTAAAGCTCGTTCCCGGGTTTACATAACTCGGCAAGCTTTGAGGTCGGCATATGAAAAGCCGCAACGGTATAGGTCTTGTTCAGGGCCACGTCAAAGCTCCCGAAATACGCGCCGTCCATGCAGTGAACGGCTATAGGTCTTCCGGAAGCATCTGAGACAGCGGTGACCACCCGCATGCCAAGCTCCCTTGCTTTCTCCTCGACCGTTTCAATGAGCTTTACCGCAAGCTCAAGGTTCATGACCTCTTTTACTATGGCGTTGTTAACAAGATTATTTACGGTTTTCTGAATATTATACTTTTCCAATTTTCAAACCTGACGGAATTCTGCAGATTTCTTATAACAAAGTTTTTGAATCTGAAATCTGTCGTCTTCCAAAGTTTTCACTTCAAAAACTTTGGGACCGAAAATATGTGTCTTTTACATATTTTCGGCAATAATGGATTTACGGAGTAAATCCTATCTTTAGCACAAAGTTTTTGAATATAAAATCTGTCGTTTTCCAAAGTCTTCACTTCAAAAACTTTGGGACCGAAAATATGTGCTTTTTACATTGGCAATCCATGATCATTTATTTAATGACTCAAGAACCTTCTTTGTAATGGCCGCTACCAGCTCCCTGCTGTCACTGTCTGAATCAGAAGATGAACAGGAACCGCAGTTATGGCAGTTAGGCTTGCCCTTATTCTGGCAGAGATCGGCGGGGTGACGTCCGGGAAGCCCCATCTGCCTTCTTATCTGATAAAGCCTCTGAACCGTCGCCTCATCAAATTCCTTGGGGCCGCCAAGCTGTCTGGCCTTGTAAAGGAGCTCCGCGTAGAACTCGACAGATTCCATCTTCATATAAGCGCCGAGAAGATCCGGTCCCCAGGTAAGAGCGCCGTGGCTCTCAAGCAAAACCGCATCAAAATGCTCAAGATAAGGCTCCACGGCATCGGGGATCTCTGTGGTCGACGGAGTCCCGTAAGGAGCAATGGGAACACAGCCAAGGGCTATGACCGCCTCAGGCATGATAGGCTGCGTAAGAGGGATCCCCGCTATCGCAAAGGATGTCGCAAATGTCGGATGTGCATGGACAACGCTTCCAACATCAGGCCTTTTCTGATATACGCGCATATGCATCTTGATCTCGGATGAAGGCCTGAAGCCTTTGTTGGCCTGAATGACCTTGCCCTCCGCGTCTACCTTGCAGATGAATTCCGGAGTCATGAACCCTTTTGAAACACCTGTCGGCGTGCAGAGATACTCATTGTCATTGAGCTTCACGGAAATATTTCCGTCATTTGCCGCGACCATGTTCCGGTTGTAGATCCTCTTCCCGATGTCACAGATCTGTTTCTTGATTTCGTACTCGTTTTGTAGCATTTTCCAGTTTTTCTCCTTTCCGGGTTTTAATATGTCAATGCTCTCTTTAAATAAAGAAAGCGCCTTAATACAAAAAATCACTTATAGATTATAAGGCAGGTCTGTTGCAAAGTCAACAAAAAACAACATTCTGAATGTTTGTTCTTGAGGTTTTATGTTTACCTTCTTCTACATTTCCTCGATGTGCAGTACATAATCCAGGGACTGCAGCGCCTCGATTATCTCCTTATGGTTCTTATATTTCTTAAGCTCCGGACTGACTATGGTAAGCGATATGGTGTACACGCTGAGCTTGGATTCCCGGTAGGAACGGTTGAGCTCAATATCGTCGATTGAAAGCCCGAGCCTCCTTATGGTCGTTATAAAGCTTCCGAGATACTGGCTCTCCTTGAGTTCCAGATGGATTTCCAGATGATTCGATGTTTCCTTAAGGAAATTTTCCAGCCAGGGCATCATGATAAGGCATAAAAGAAGCATCAGCGTGGCAAAGATGGCTAAGAAATAAAACCCCGCCCCGCATGCAACGCCGATGATGCAGCAGCTCCATAGCGCTGCCGCCGTAGTAAGGCCTAAGATCTGGTTTCTGGCGTTCCGAAACAGGGAATGGACGCTTATGGATGCCGAAGCGATAAGAACCGCGGCAGTCATCAGGAAGATCTCGCCGTTTCCGGCCGGATATATGCTGCCGGTTGAGAGCTGAAGCTCCACGAGTACCGCACTGGACGAGGCCAGAGCCATTATCATGAACGTTCGAAGGCCTGCCGAATGCCTCTTGATGGAACGTTCACAGCCTATGACCGCCGCAAGGAATACCGCCAGTACTATCCTGCATATGATCACTCTGATTTCCCAGCTCATTTCTTATCTCTCCCTTCAGATGTCCTGTTTTTTGACTTACCCGGACGCTTCGATGTTTTTAAGTCCTCTTTTACCGCTTTCCTGCCCTTGTTATCTCTCTTCGGTTTCTGCTTCTGCTTCTTCTTTTCTTCAGGACCCGTCATCATTTCCTGATAATGCTGCTCCGCCTCCTCGGAGAATATCTTTTCGTCGGGATTCTCTTCATCCTCAAGTTCCTTCTGGATACGCTGGATCTGCTCGATGAGGATCTCCACGGAGGATCTCACTTCCCCGTCCGGCATGACGGCAGGGACCGGTACGATTTCCTCAAGCTCATCGGAGTAGGATCCGGAAAGGTAGAGGGCTGCCTTTGCGCTCACGGGGCCTATCAGTTCATACAGAACGCTTGATGCAAGAATTATTGTATACAGCGCATGTCCGTTCTCTCCCCCCAGGGTCCTTGCTCCGAGTTCCGCAAGGCCTATGGCGACCCCTGCCTGGGGAATGAGCGCAAGTCCCAGATAGTTTCTGACCTTTTTATCCCTTTTTACGATCTGGCATCCTGCGAAGGCCCCAAAATACTTTCCTATGATCCTTACGAGGAAATATCCGATCCCTACCGCAAGAAGAGGCGCCCCTCCGATGGAACCGCTTCTTTTAAACAGAGCGCTTAAGTCAAAGGATATACCGGAACGCACAAAGAAGATCATGAGAATAGGCGGGCTGAAGTAGTTAAGCTGGCGGAACAGCCTCTCATCATCCGTAAGATTTATGTAAACCGTAGACATTGCCATACACCCCAAAAGAGGCGAAGTTTCTAAAAGAGCGGAGATCCCACAGAAGGTAAAGAGCATCGTTATCGCGATGATCAGCCGGTTATCGGAGGAATGACGGTTTTTCATAAAGAGCATGGTAAGGAAACCGAAAAATCCCCCGAGAAGCAACACCCCTATATTTATAAGGAAAGGCAGCAGCATCTTCATCGGCGAAAAGCCCCCGCGCCCCGCCTCGGCAGTAGCGATCGAGATAGCCACGCTGTAAGCCACAAGACCGATGATGTCATCTAAAGCCACGACCTGCAAAAGCGTTTCCACAAAGGGGCCCTTCGCATGCACCTGCCTTATGGTCATCATGGTCGAAGCCGGGGCGGTCGCCGCCGCAAGCGCCGCAAGGACGATGGAAAAAGGCATTGAAAGATGCAGTACCCCCGCGCAGAGGATGAAAACCAGAACAGTCGCTAATGACGCTTCCGCAAGAGTGATCAGGATCACGCCGCGGCCGTTTTTCTTAAGGGTCTCAAACCGGAAAAACTCCCCTGTAGAAAAGGCTATGAAGGCTAAGGCTATGTCCGGAAGGAAATTCATTCCCGACACGATATTCTCTGGTATAAGGTCAAAACCGTATGGCCCGATAAGGATCCCTGCAAGTATATATGCCGTAACGTTCGGAAGCTTCAGATGCTTCGTCACCCTGGTCATAAGAAAGCCCGCGATCAGGATCATCGCGATCGAAAGAATCGCTATGGCAGCGCTTGAGTTTATACCTAATTTTTCATATAAAGATATCGCATACATAAGCAAATTATACGAATATAATACGAAAATGACAATTGTTTTTATTCATTTCTGCGCCGACCTGCGAAGCAGACCGTGCGCCTTGCGGTCTGCAAAGCAAACCGCAGATCCGGATGCCCTCCGGACTTTTGACGCCTGTACCGGCTTATGGTAAAATCTCAGAAGCGAGGCATGACGAATTGATATTTTTATATCTGAAAGGAAAACGCTTTGATAAAACAGAACCGTAATATTATACTCGCTTCTGCTTCCCCCAGAAGAAAGGAGCTTTTTGAAATGGCGGGGCTTGAGTTTGAGGTAAGAACAAGCAACGCTTCCGAAAAAAAGATCGGAAAGGATCCGGCGGAAATCGTACAGAACATTGCCCGGCAGAAAGCCGGGGCTGTGGCGGTGTCCACTGATATCCGCTCCTCCTCGATCGTAGTAGGAGCTGATACAGTAGTTGTAAGAGATAACGATATACTCGGAAAGCCAGCGGATAAAGAGGACGCCTTCAAAATGCTCAGGTCACTGAGGAACAGGACGCACACGGTATTTACCGGAGTATGCGCACTCTCCGCAGATTCGGGAAAACCGGTTCTTCTTTTTTCGGAAGAGACCCTTGTCGAATTCTGCGATTATACGGATTCCCAGATACTCGAGTACATAAAAAGCGGCGAACCCATGGATAAGGCAGGAAGCTATGCCATCCAGGGGCCCGGCTGCTTTATGGTCAAAGGAATCCGCGGGGATTACCATAATGTTATGGGCTTCCCCATCGGAAGGTTTTTAAGAGAAGCACTCAGACTGGGATGGATCGAGATCATATAGCATAAAAACCGTCTGATCCGTGCAAAGTTTCTGAGCGGAATGCTGTTTTGCACCGATCAGATGCTGTCACCGGCCCGCTGCTGCGTCACTGCTCCCGCGGGATATCCTGAAAGATCACGGTCACCGCATTCATATACTCTTTGAACAGTTTTTTTAAGGAACCCGTCATCTTCAACCTGACTGTACCCGTCGGCATCGTCAAGCGTCACCAGTCTGCGGACAGCCGTATCCGGTGCCGTTTGCCGGTACACAGGCCGTCAGGGATAAAGCCATCCCGATCGCAGCAAATAAAATGTATTTTCTCATTTCAGCCTCCCTTATTGAGATCATCATAATCATCCAGAAAATCGTGCACCTCTCCGTCCTTCTTATAGGCGATCACAGTACTCAGATTTATGTTTTTTACACTCTTAAATATATTGGCCTCCACAAAGGGATTTGTCTCTTTAAGCATTTTTATCAGCCTTCTAGTCTCCAGCCGCTTGGAATCTGAAACTGTCTTCTCCCCCTGCCTGGAAACCGCCTCCGTAAAACGGCAGGCACACTGCAGGAACTTAAGCCCGTTATGGTCCCGCCATGCTATTATATCCTCCTCCCTTACAAGATACATAGGCCTTATAAGCTCCATCCCCTCAAAATTTAGGCTGTGGAGCTTTGGCATCATGGTCTGTATCTGACCGCCCCAGAGCATCCCCATCAGAATAGTCTCTATGACATCGTCATAATGGTGTCCGAGAGCTATCTTGTTGCAGCCGATATCCTGAGCCTTCTTATAAAGATAGCCCCTTCTCATCCTGGCACAGAGATAGCATGGGGATTTTTCAGTATTATAAGCCACTTCGAAAACAGGGGTATCAAAGATCTCTATGGGGATATCAAGAAGCGCGGCATTGTCTTCTATGGCCCTGCGGTTTTTTTCGCTGTAACCGGGATCCATGACGATGAACCGTAGCTCAAAGGGGAATTTATCACACCGCTTTAGCTCCTGGAAAAGCTTAGCCATAAGAGTCGAGTCCTTCCCTCCGGAAATGCAGACTGCTATCCTGTC
>JAIKXO010000345.1 GCA_024684065.1 Lachnospiraceae bacterium | reverse complement strand
TCCTCCGCCCCTGCTCCCGGATCCGGCTCATTTCCGGATGGAGCTGCCCCTTCGGGATCTCTCCTGTTTCCCTTATCGTCTCCGGTTCCGCTGTCTAACAGCTCGTCAAGGCGCATCCTTGAGCCCTCATCGGAAAGCTTTGTGTCTATCGCCTTATTTAGGAGCTCAAGATCGGTCTCAAGCTCTTTCTTTGCTTTCTTTACGGCCTCAACTGTTTTTTCGTCCCTGCTTTCCATCCTGAGGAAGTCCTCAGCAGCCTTTAGGGCAGCTTCGTTGCGTTCCTTAAGCTTTTCCGCGACCTCAACATTTATATCATCCCTTCCGGGCTTAAGGCCGAGTTTCTGCAGACCGCCGTTGTATTTATCAAAACTCGCCTTAAACTCCTTATACTCCTCGGAATCATCGCCCGGCACACCGTTTAATCCCTTTTTGGCATCCTCTATGCGCTTAAATCCGTCGGTTTTGCACCCGTAGGCCTCCCTGTAGGCCATGCCCGTCCGCTCGGTCATATCCTTGTCGAGGCGCTTCTTTAAGCTCCTTCTCACCTGGTCGCCCTTCTCCTTCTGCTTCCTCGAATTGGCGGCTGCGCCTTCGTCAACATTTGTAAGGTCAACGTAAAGATTCCTGTACTCGACCTCTGCCCCGTCAGACTTTACATTAGGGCGCACCATGGTAAGCACATGGTTTCCCCTTGCGACAAGCAGCGCCACATAGTTTCTTATCATCTCCTCGTCTTGGGCGGGCTTTCCTGTCATCTTGTAAAAATACTGTTCTTTCAGATAGCTTCTTAAGTTCATCCCGTCAACATACAGACAGTCCAGAACTCCGTTTATTCCCATGCTCTGATAGAAGCCCGAGCCCCCGTCCTGAAAGCTTCCGGCCCAGCTCTGAAGCTGCTTGAAGAAATGCCTCGCCGCTTCCTTGGCATCTCTCGTAAAGGCACCGTTCTTCATGACATCTCCGGTAAAAACCCTGAGGTCGGAACGGGCTTTTATCACATTCTGCTTCTCCTCGGAGTCTACCTTGGTTTCCTCCTTAAGCCCCTTTTTTTTCTCTTTCTCCATCTTCTTTTCGAAGGCGATGTCATTGCTGTTCGTTGTATGGATACGGGTCTCCATCAGGGGCCCTTTATTTACGAATTCATCCATTCTCGGCATATATGCCTGTCTGTAGGCCTGAGGTGCCGCGTAAGGATTCTGGGGCGCGTTGTCATTCTCGGACGAACTGAACACCGATTTTTCGGTATTGATACCCCCCGTTTTATTCAATGATTCCTCTTTTTTCTTAAGATCTCCCAAATAAAGCTCACCGCTCATATCATACCTCCGAGATATCTGCAACGATCCGGGCTGCATCGCAGACCGAATCATTTCCATTATTTGTTTTCCGGCTTACAGCCCCACCTCGGCTGCGTAAGGCTCGAAATCAGAACGTGTAAACACCTTACCGACTTTAACGAACTCGTATTTAACCGCTAACAGATAATGCTTCATATGAACGAATCCCCCGGCTTCCTCATCGGCCGCCGCAAGGAAAGCCGCGTTTAAGATACAGTTCTTGATATTACCTCCCACAAACTCGAATTTCTCCGCAAGGAAACGGATATCCACATCATCCGCAAGCGGGGTTCCCTTGGGGATAGTAGTCCGCCAGAGCATTTCCCTGGTATCGACGTCCGGGAACTGGAATTCCACGATATATTTCATACGTCTGAAGAAAGCCGGATCTATGTTATGCTTGTAGTTCGTCGCAAGCACCGACACCCCGTCATAGGCTTCCACTTCCTGAAGCAGGAGCGCCGTCTTATTGTTGTTTGAGGACTGGTTCGAGCCTCCGTCATCGGAACGCTTCGCAAACAGAGTATCGCACTCGTCGAAGAACAGGACGACGTTACATTTTTTTGCTTCTCTGAAGATCATAGAGATCGACTTTTCAGTCTCACCAACGTACTTGTCTATAACCTTTGAAAGGTCGACCCTGTAAAGCTCCAGGTTAAGCTCATGGGCAATAACCTGGGCGCACATGGATTTTCCTGTTCCGGGCGCCCCGAAAAGAAGGATCGAAAGGCCTCTGCCATAGGGATATTTCTTGGTATAATCCCAGTTTTCATAGACCTGCTTCCTGAAGTTCATCTGGTCTATCGCATGCTCTAGAGTCTCTCGCTGGCTCGGGTTCATTACGATATCCTCGAAACCGAAGTTGGCCTTGACCTTGGTTGCCTTCTGGGTAAGCTCCGAACTCATCTGATTGTAGCAGCCCTTGAACAGCTTGTCCCTGCTTATCTCGGTCTCCTTGGCCATGACGGACAGGGATCTCGCATGCTTTAAGGCATCCGATATCTTTCCCGGAGTGAACAGGAACTTGGTCGCCATCTCAAGCATGTCGATGCCTTCCGCAAGCTTGTAATTCTTCGAATAGTATTCCCAGCAGGCCTGCCTCTCCGCGGTATCCGGTGTCGGAAGCTCAAGCTCCGTATACCCTAGCTTCGTGACCTCCCTGAAGTCGATATGCTCCTTACTCATCGCAAAGACCATGACTCCCTGCTCCGTGAGCTTTGCAAAAGCCATGTCCATATATCCGAAGAACTTCTCTTTTTCCTCTTCCCTGAAGGTAAGCTCCGTCAGGCAGCAGCAGGAATCAGTCAGTATACATTCCCTCGTCACCGCCCACAGCGCTGTCTCCACATATCTGAAATCGTAGTTGAAGAGTTTTTTACAGTTTATTGTGATGGCCTTAATTCCGTTCTCCCTGCAGAACTTCTTTACGAAAAATCTCCTTCCGCTTCCCTCGTCGCCGTAATAATAGAAGATCCTTACGCCCTCATCGTAGGATATCTTCATCTCATCGAGAACACCCTCGTTTGCGAGGATGGGATCCAGCTCCTTATCATCCGTAAGCATCATAATGAACCTGGAGTAATCCTCGTCGAGCTTATCGGGATTTCGTCCAAACAGACAGTCTATGATCCGCTTGTCCGGCGAGACGACAGTTGAAAAAGGCATACTGTTCATCACACTTAACGGAAGCAGCGGAAGAAGCTGCTCTAAGCAGGTGGACATATCGCCGTATGCGCCGGTTATCGAAAAGTCATTCCCGTAAAAAGCCTTTGCCGCGGACTCTATCGTAGGGGAAGAGAGGTTTCCGTTCTCGTTGATGATCTGATAGACACTGGCGTAATCCGTCTGGGTTGATGACAGGATGCCCGCCGCAAAGCAGAATACCGTAAAAGGCTCAAATTTCATCTTATAGCAGAGCCTGTGGAACGGAAGATTCAGCCCCTGCTCCTCTGAAAGCTCCGCTCTTTCTTCAATAAAACGAAGCCGGTCTGTAAGGCCTATGCCCTTATCCTCGGAATGGGCGCTGGTTCCTGCTTTTTCTTCTTCCTCCTCATCGGAATCGCTGGTTCCGAAGCTTCCTAAAAGGCTCAGCAGCTCGTCGTCCTCATCCTCAATATCTTCGGAATCATCTTCGGAGCCGCCGGATAAAATATCTTCGTCTTCCTCCTCGTCTTCCTGCTTTTCAGCCCCCGCGTCCCTGTAAAAACTGTCGATCCGGGTTTTGCACATATCACTTGCGATCTCGAGATCGGGATAAAGGACATTTTTATATCCTCCGTCCTCCGACGCATAAACAGTCTTCATCGACGTGATATAGCTGTCAAGCCCTGTGTTCACACAGTCGAAGATATACTCCATATATTCGTTGTAATCTTTAAAGGGCCTGGTCCTAAGCGCCTCGTCATACTTACCCATTCCGTATTACCTCTTGACAAATATTTCCACCTTTGTGGCTGCCGTGCATGTGGTGGGTCGGATCGCAAAAGCGATTAAACCGCACTGGCGGAAATATTTTTACGTCATAAAAATATTTGGAACCGGAAAGACGGGCAATCCGCATCTTTCCGGCTATAATGGATCTAAGCTGTGAACCTGTTATTGCCGGTTCACTTTCTTTTCAGTGGAAAACACCACTCCCCGTTCGAAAACCGACGGTGCCGTATTGATCGATGTCTTATCCTTCACCGCAAAAACACCCTGCTCGCTGTTTAAGGATTCCTGAGCCTCTCTGTCCTTATATTCCATCCAGTCAGGCTCCTCTTCATAGTAAGGATCCGTCTGCGGCGCTTTTCTTAAATTTTTAAAATCCATTTATATAGAAACCTCCATGACCTGCGCAGCCCATCCACAAAGCGCAAGCCATACAACATTTGTTGGCGGGAACAATTAACAGTATGTTTACTGTGCGGCTTCTGCCGGGTTCGTTACCGCAGTCTGGTCTGTTACCGCAGTCTGGTCCGTTACCGCTGTCTGATCCGTTACCGCTGTCTGGTCAGGCAGTGTAAGCCCTGTCTGCTGGGAAGCATCCGGGGTGACGGCCTGAGGTAAAAGCGAGGGGTCTATCGCGGGCAGAGCCGTGACTGCAGACGGATCGAACGCAGGCAGCCCGTTTAAGAGAGAAGGATCCAATACGGGAATCGCCGGCTGGGCAGCGGCAGCCTCAGCCTTTTCCTGGGCCTTCTTTTCGGCGGCCTTGTTCATCTCTTCCCTGAGCCCCTCATATTCCTCTTCAGTGACCTCTTTCATCGTAAGGAATTCATTGGCGCAATAGCCCGTATTTCCATAGATTTCAACCTTTGACCACTCGTCCATGAGCTCGATGATGAGTCCCTTTGACCCCGGTTCGATCCTGTAAACAACCGTCGATCCTATATCGGGATCCTTTCGCATGTTCAGGCTCGTGGATGTATTGTTTGATACAAATGTATAATATTTGTCGGCCTTTTTTTCTTCATCGCCCGCGGATGTATCTGCAGTGGCAGCGTCATCCCCGGTATCTTCCTCTGTCTCCTCTTCCGGCCGGGACTCTGTATCAATCTCTTCAAATCCGAGATTCTCCTTCATCTCATAGAAATCCGACACCATATCGTCCGTTTCCTCGATCGTGTCATAGAGGTCGGACCAGTCCATGCTCCCATAGTCCCTGCCATAGCTGTCTGACCCGCTTAACTGTTCCTCCGGAATACCGTACTGACCGTCCTCGACGACGATCTTCGGCTCGGCTTCAGCGGAAAGGTCCTTTTCCTCCCCGTCCCTTTCGGAACCTTCATTCCCGTCCCTGTCCTCTTCTTCCTTTGATGACGAAGAATCCCAGTTCATGCCGTATACCGTCCCCGCACGCCCGAAAACTCCCACCGCCATTACGGAAGTCAGGATATAAAAAGCCATTATAGCCGTTAAAATACCCCTGGTGTTCTTATTGTTCATATCGTTTTAACTTTAGAGGGAAGCTGTATATAGATTCCCATTCCCTTTCCCTTTGTGCTTTTGGCATAGATCGTCCCGCCATAGTATTCAACGATACAGCGCGCCTGGGCCAGTCCCAGCCCGTTTCCGCCCACCCTGTTCGAGCCCTGATAGTTCATTTCAAAAATATGCCTTGTCTCCTCCTCGGAAAGGCCCGCGCCCGTGTCCTTAAGCGCTATGAAGATATCCTCCCCGACCGCCGAGAACGTGATAACGAGCGAACCCGTACGCTTCATGTATTTTATGGAGTTATCTATTATGTTCCTGAAGACGGCCTTCAGCCTGTTCGGATCGGCATTAGTCTGCAGTATGTCGTTTGCGGAGGAAATGTTTATATGGAGATTTACCTGTCTGGCATCGATCATAAGCTCGTCTCTGGCCTTCTCCGCGATCTTTATGATATTGACCTGTTCCTTCTCATCATGCCCCGGTGTCAGCGGAGGCAGGAGCTCATGCGCTCCGGTCTTTGCCATAATGTCGAGCTTCTCAACGGATTCCTGATTCAGGGTCTCCACCTCGGTTTCAAGGCTTGCGATCTGCGCTCTCAGCTCGTTTTCCTGAAGCTGCATCGCATCTATCCTTTCGGACATTTCATTTCTTTCGCGGTCCTTTTTTTCGATCGACTCCTTAAACTTCGTGAGCTCCCTGTTCTTTTCCGCCATCTCCAT
>JAIKXO010000324.1 GCA_024684065.1 Lachnospiraceae bacterium | reverse complement strand
GCAATTGGCGCGACTCCTGATTGGGAAGCATCTATATACGGAAGTACGGTTATTATTCTTTCACCTCTGAAGAAAGAAGACACCTCACAGTCATCAACAAATCTGTTAACCAGAGTAAGATTCCTGCATTTTTCCAGTTCTGCCCGATATTCAACTATACTGCCTTTACCGACTATATATAAAGAGACATCATCTCTTTCATTCTCCAATCGGTTGTATGCCTCCAACAATAATTGTATTCCCTTATATTTTTCAATCCTGCCAAAAAATAAAAAGTTATAGTTGTTAGGGTCTCTTTCTATTATCTGTCCGTTGTCATACTGGGAGTAATCAAATATCCCATGAGGAATTACCCGAATCTGATTTTTATTCTTTCTGTAAATCCTGCATACCTCGTCCAAAAACTTTTCCGTTAGGATGATCAGCTTATCTGCCTTTGCGGCTACCCATTTATTCACGGTAAAGTATTCCACTAACTTCAGGCTTCCGGAATGAGGTATCGGATCATGAAGGGTTGCAACTATAGGTGTTCCCCTTTTTAGAACCTTATTAACCAAAAAAGTCCATAGTTGTATCATCGGAATATAGCAGAAATCATATTCTTTTTTTTTCAGCTTTTTTCTCAGTTTCCACTGATCAATGAAAAGAAATCTTAATGTGCCGATAACAAAGGACTTCTTATCGGAATATGTTTTGATTATATATAATTCTTCAAAAGGCAGCTCTTTCCATTTATCCAGATTACTGATCCCTTCAGGTATGATCGCAGTAACCTTACTTCCATTCTCGATCAGGCCTTTGGTCATTTCATATGAATAGCTTGCCCCGCCGCCTGTTCTTCCTATATAATTTACTATTATTCTATCTTCCCGCATACAAGTCCTTCAATAAAAAACCTGTTCAACCCCTGTGTTCAAGGCATGACAGATATAACTGCCTCAGTTCAGACACAACCGAATCGAATTTATATTCTTTTAAATTCGAAATATTATTTTCAATATCCTCTTCAGAATAAGCCTTCAGTGAAAATTTAATTGTTTCCTTCAGATCATGAACATCTGACGGGATAAAACGATATTTTTCATTAGGGATTATATCGCGGATCCCTCTGATATCAGATGCTATAACTGGAACTCCTATCGCCATTGCCTCCATAATCGATGCGGGAATACCTTCCCGCAATGAGGGGAACACAAACAAATCAGCCATTCTGTAATATTCCGAAACATTACTGCAAAATCCTGCAAATATAACCCTGTCCGACAAGCCTGACTCACTTGATAATTTTGTATACTTATCCTTTAAACTTCCTGCCCCACATATTACATACCAAATGTTCCTGTTATCCAGCTTTTTTAACGCTCGGATCACTATTCCATGGTTCTTGTTCTTATTCAATTCCCCTACTGAAAGCAATACTATGGCATTGTTCGGTATCCCCAATTCTTTCCTGAGATCCTGATTTCTGTCATTTATATCTCTTCGTCTGTATCTGTTCAGATCTATTCCAACTCCATGTATATAACTGACATTCTTAGCCTTAAGCCCTTTTGCCGTCTCATAATCTTCCTTCGCGATAGTGACCAGCACATCTGTATATGCTGAAAGCAGCCACTCAACCGGATAATAAAAAAGCCAGTTCTTCAGAGGCGCTCCTTTCCAAAAATGAAAACCGTGCGCCTGATATATTACATGTTTGATCCCTGCCTTATGTGCGCATATCCTTCCTAAAAAACCGCCTATCGGAGTATTGCAGTGAACTATATCAAACTGTCCTTCCCTCATCAGCTTTAAAAGCTGACGTTTTGCTTTTCTGTTTTTCAAACCTAGCGGATTTCTTGCAAAGTCAATATGCTCAAGCTTTATCCCGTACTCCCGGCAGTCTTCTTCATAACCGGATTTGTCTGCCATGTCAGCATTGCACGCCATAGTAAACTCAAAATTCAGGTTTTTAGCCGCAACTATGGCAGACCTCATAAAACTGTTCAGTCTCTTCCCGGACAAACTTGTTACATACAGTAATTTCATCAGATATTATTCCAGTCCCACTCCAGTCTTTCAATATCCTCTTCAGTCAGCTCATCTCCAACCTGAACCTCAATAATATGGAGCTCTGTATCAGCTTTGACGGCATGTTTCGTTCCAGGTTGTATATATGCCATATCTCCTCTGGCAACAGGCTTAACAGAATTATCTATTATTATTTTTCCGGTACCGTCTACAAACGACCATATTTCCGACCGGTGTGTGTGCCTCTGGTAAGAAATATGCTGACCGGGTTTAATGATCAGATGTTTGGTCAGAAAATTCTGTCCATCCTCTTTGACCCTGTATTCCAGTATCAGATACTCCCCCCATATACATTTTTCATACATCGGACGCTGATCAACCACATAATCTTTCAGCTTATGGCTTTTTCCTTTGTCTGATACCAGAATCCCATCAGGGGTAGCTGCTATCGCCAGATCCTTAACCCCAAGCGCGATCAGGGGTATCTGAAGTTCATTAATAACATGTGTATTTTCGCACTCAACGGCAACAGCCTTTCCGGCAACCTCATCGCTCATGGCTTCCGTAAGTGTGTTCCATGTTCCCAGATCCTTCCATTGCCCTTTAAACCGCATGACCTGAATGTGCTTTTCTTTCTCTACCACTGCATAATCAAAAGAGATTTTTTTTAACGTGCTGTAATGATCATAAAGCCACTGATAGTCAGCAGTTCCAAATTCATTTTCCGCTATTTTGAGAACATAATTCAGTTTGTAGGCAAAGACGCCGGCGTTCCAAAGAGCTCCCTGCTCTATATATCCCTTTGCTTTTACCTCATCCGGCTTTTCTTTAAAGGTTTCAACATCCGAAATCGTCTCTTTACTGCTTGGGATAATATATCCATATTTTTCGCTGGGATACGTGGGTTCTATGCCAATCAATACCAGATCAGCTTCACCCTTCGATGCCTGAATACTCAGATTATGGATCATTTGAAAATAATCAGCTTCGACATAAGGATCG
>JAIKXO010000292.1 GCA_024684065.1 Lachnospiraceae bacterium | reverse complement strand
GCCAATAATGATAAGAAGATCGCGAAAGAGGTCGAGCTTATAAAACGGCTCATCGCCCATCTCGAGGAAGGGAAGCCTGCAAAGAGCTTTGAACTGCAGAACGAGGATGAGGAGGAGCTTTTTGATTCCTTCAACCTTCTTACCGCAAAGCCTGTCATTTATGCGGCGAATGTTGAGGAAGAAGATCTTGAGAATGACGGGGCTGATAACCAGTTTGTGAAGGATGTCAGAAAATATGCCGAAGAAGAGGGATCGTCGGTGTTTGTCATCTGCGCTAAGATCGAGGAGGAGCTCTCGGAGCTTTCGGATGAAGAAAAGGCCGTATTCTTAGAGGATATGGGCCTTAAGGAGTCCGGGCTTGACAAGCTCATAAAAGCAAGCTACAGAACGCTCAACCTCATGAGCTTTCTGACTGCGGGTGAGGATGAGACCAGAGCGTGGACTATTAAAATAGGAACAAAGGCGCCTCAGGCGGCCGGAAAGATCCACAGTGATTTCGAGAGGGGCTTTATAAGGGCTGAGGTTGTAAACTACAAGGATCTTCTGGAGTGCGGATCGCTTTCGGCGGCAAAGGAAAAGGGCATTGTCGGTCTGGAAGGGAAGGATTATGTGGTAAAGGACGGGGATGTGATCCTTTTCAGGTTTAACGTATAATGCCTGAAGGCTTAGATCCGGTGCGGGAAGCGGATCGGTCAGAGGCATGCGGACACAGGCCTGTGAATTGTTATCAAATTATAAATAAAATAAAAAAAGATAATAAAAACTATTATTACAATATATAGTTCAGATTAGGGTGTTTTTAAGCGCAAAGACCCAAGATGTTGTGCTCAGGACATTGATTTTGGCGGATCAGCCCCTCCCTGGAGGGGTTGATTTTTTTATGCCCATATTATAGAATGTGGTTACAAAGTGGTAAAAAGTGGGAGAAATATTTTTTTTGTGGGAGGCAATGGCCGGCTGATGTTCATCGGGGAATATAGCCATAAAATTGATGCCAAGGGGAGAGTAGTAGTCCCCACAAGGTTTCATGATGAACTGGGCGATACCTTTGTGATCACAAAGGGCCTCGACGGCTGCCTCTACATTTATCCTTCAAAGGAATGGGAGGATTTTCTCCAAAAGCTACATAGCCTTCCCTCCGGAAGGGACACCAGAAAGCTTGTCCGGTCTTTCGCCGCAAGCGCGGACAATGTGGAGGTGGATGGACAGGGAAGGATACTGATCAAGAACAGCTTAAGGGAGTATGCCGGACTCGGTAAGGATATTGTTTTTGCGGGAGCCCTTAACCATATCGAGGTTTGGGACAAGACGATGTGGGATAAGGAAAACAGTATCGATGATATTGATGATATCGCCGAAAAGCTGGCGGATCTCGGATTGAGGGTGTAAGGGCATTGGAGTTCAGACATGAGTCCGTATTGCTTGGGGAAACAATAGAAGGGCTGAACATAAAGCCCGGAGGAACTTATGTGGACTGTACCCTCGGGGGAGGAGGACATGCTCTGGGCATCCTTAAGCTGCTGAAGGCTGATGGATTCCTTATCGGAATAGATCAGGATGAGGACGCGGTAAAGGCTTCGGGAGAAAGACTGAAGGACTTTGAAAACGTGGCTATAGTGAGGGATAATTACCGGAACTACAGCGATATTTTAAAGGAACTTCATAAGGACAGGGTGGATGGGGTCATCCTGGACCTGGGGGTTTCTTCATATCAGCTGGATAATCCGGAAAGGGGCTTTTCCTACAAGTCGGAAGCCCTGCTTGATATGAGGATGGATACGAGCAGGAGCATTACCGCAAAGGATATAGTCAATTCTTATTCCAGAGAAGAGCTTATAAGAGTGCTCAGGGATTATGGGGAGGAGAGGTTCGCACCACAGATAGCGCAGAGGATCGTAAGGGAGAGAGAAAGAAGGGTGATCTCAACCACGACAGAACTTGCGGAGCTTATTAAGGATGCTGTTCCTGTAAGGGTCAGGAACAAGAAGGGACATCCCGCAAAGCAGAGCTTCCAGGCTATAAGGATCGAGCTGAACGATGAACTGAATGCACTGGCGGAGTCACTGGATGACATGATCGAAAGTCTTTCGGACGGGGGAAGGATAGCGGCGATAACCTTCCACTCTCTGGAGGACAGGATAGTGAAAAATGCATTCAGGAGGAATGAGAATCCGTGTACCTGTCCAAAGGACTTTCCGGTCTGCGTCTGCGGAAAGAAGTCTAAGGGCAGGGTCATCACTAAAAAACCGATAGTGCCGTCTGCTTATGAACTTGGGAAAAATAACAGAGCGGCAAGCGCAAAGCTGAGGATTTTTGAAAGGGTTCTGCAATAGCGCGGGGGTGTGTTAATGGCTGTAAGGAACAATGAACAAATGAACGGATATAGCAGAAGGGAAGAGAGAAGGCGCGTCGAAGAGGAGCAGTATGTATACGGAAATGCCGTCAGGGCTCTTCAGCCGGTCAAGGTTGAAAAACCCGCGCCTGCGCTTTCCCATACCGCAAGGCGGAACAGGGACAGGGCCGCAAGGATGAACCCGGGCTGGGTGCTTTTTCTCACGGCCGCGATGATCGCGACGGGGACGGCTCTTATCCTGTATCTGAGGCTCCAGTCCGACATTACCAACAGGGTAAAAAACATTGCGGTTTTAGAGGCCCAGTATAATTCTCTTAAGGCCGAGAACGATGATACCGAAAGCAGGATAAAGGGTAATATCGACCTCGAGGAGATAAAGAGGAAGGCAATGACCGAGCTGGGGATGCAGTATGCTAACGAGAGTCAGATCGTTTCCTACGAAGTGGACGATGATGACTATGTGAGGCAGTATATTGATATAGACGGGTAGATATGGACAACTTAAGAAACCAGAAGTTTACAGATAAAATGCAGAAAAAGCTGGCAGTATCATTTATTGTGATATTGCTGGCTTTTATAGGGTTAAGCACAAGGCTTTATGCGATAAACCGGGATAATGGCGAGACTTACAAAAAACAGGTGCTTTCACAGCAGTCCTATGACTCAATCATTCTTCCCGCAAAAAGAGGTGAGATAGTAGACTCTAATGGAACGAAGATCGCTGTAAGCCAGAAGGTTTACAATGTCGTGATAGACAGTAAGACCTTAAATTCCAAGGAAGGGCGTTACCTTGAGCCCACACTTGCCGCAATCTTCGGGCAGAAGGGCATAAATTACAATATAACCCAGTCGGAGCTCAGAGAGTATATCATGCAGAATCCCGGCTCCCAGTATAAGATCATCGCGAAAAAGCAGGAATATGATGCTGTGGCTGATCTTATGCTCTTACTTAACGACAGGGGCGGAAATCCCGAGGTTAAGGGAGTCTGGCTTGAGGATGCCTATCAGAGGACTTATCCGTACGGTTCGCTTGCCTGCGACGTCATAGGCTTCGTTCAGGGCGATAATGAAGGGGCCTATGGCCTTGAGGAATATTATAATGATATCCTGACAGGGATAAACGGCAGGGAATACGGATATCTGAATGACGATTCGAATCTCGAGCGTACAATAAAGCCCGCGGAAAACGGCAAAACTCTTGTTACCAGCATAGACGTGAACATACAGAGCATTATTGAAAAGCATATCCTGGCATTTCACAAAGAACATGAAAACGAATACAGGGAAGGCAACGGCGCGAAGAATATCGGAGTCATAATCATGAACCCCAAGACCGGTGAGATCCTTGCGATGGCGAGCTATCCCGTATTTGATCTTAATGATCCCTGGAATACCGACGGGCTTGACATACAGATCTCGGACGAGTATGCGATCGAAGGCATAATGCCGGAAGTCACTTCGGATGGCGATCCCGAAAAGGAAGAGGAGAGCGAAAATAACGAAGAGACCTCAGAAACTGCCCCTGAAGAGACCGACACGGAAAACGCCATGGGCGAGCCTGTTCTTTCACTGAACCAGAAGACGGCGACGGCGCCGGCAGGAACCGGGCTTGCTCCCGAGGATGAGGAAGAGGGCAGAAAAAAGCCGAAGACCTATGAAGAGGCGTATGAAGAGGCGAAGCTTGACGCCCTTAACGCACTCTGGAAAAACTTCTGTGTCAATTCGACCTATGAGCCCGGCTCTACAATGAAGCCGTTCACCATGGCCGCAGGCCTTGAATCGGGAGAGCTTACGGGAAATGAAAACTTTGTCTGCAACGGCGTGAAGGAAGTCGGCGATCATAAGATCCACTGCAGCAACCGTCTCGGGCACGGTCCGCTGACTTTCTCGGGCGCGCTGGAGCAGTCCTGCAATATCGCTTTCATGGACATGGGTAATATGATCGGAAAGCAGACGTTCATGAAATATAACAGGGACTTCAATTTCGGTTTAAGGACCAATATTGATCTTACCGGGGAGGCGCTCACCAATTCACTCGTGTTTGATGTGAACACGATGACTCCTACCGACCTGGCGATCTCAACCTTCGGCCAGGGCTTTAACGTCACGATGATACAGATGATCACCGGTTTCTGCTCGTTAATAAACGGCGGTTATTATTACCAGCCACATGTGGTGACAAAGATCCTTAACGATGACGGGGTCGTGGTAAAGACGAATGAACCGAGGGTCATGAAACAGACCGTATCAAAGGAAACCTCTGATAAGATCGTTGAGCTTTGCAACAACGTTGTATCGGAAGGTACCGGTAAGAGCGCCCGCCCTGCCGGATACCGCATAGGCGGGAAAACCGGGACCGCGGAAAAATATCCCAGAAAGAGGGGAAATTATCTGGTTTCCTTTATGGGCTTTGCGCCGGCAGATGATCCTCAGGTCGCGTTCTATACGGTAATAGACGAGCCTAATGTTCCGGCCCAGGCTTCCGCAAAGTATGCGACGGTCCTTACAAGGGAATATCTCACAGAGCTTCTTCCTTATATGCACATCTTTATGACAGAAGAGCTTACCGATGATGAGAAGGAAGAGCTTAGGGAGAAGCAGATATCCTTTGCGGTTTCCAAAGAGGTTGAAGAGGAAACGACAGAGACCGAAGAGGGAGAAGATTTGCCCGTAACGGACGGAAGCGGCGGAGAAGTCAATGTTTCGACGGAAGAGGTGATCACCTTTGTGGACGGGACAAATTCCAATGATTATCATAAGAAGGAGTATACGACAGATCCTGAAAGCGGAAATATAATAGATCCGGATACAGGAGAGCTTTTAGATCCGCAGACCCACGCGCCCGTGGATCCGATGGCTTCGGATCTGGAGTAAAGCCCGAAGCCCGGCAAACCGGTCCTTATGCTTAAAAAACATGTTTTCAGGCCCCCGGGCTTTGGCGGATTAAACTTCAAGTTGACTAATTTTAAGAAAAGCACTATACTGTAACCTGATTTTTTTGGATTTGGAGTAAAAATGACTTTAGCGATATCACTTTTGATAGGCTTTGCGCTGAGTGCAGGGCTCAGCCCGTTTCTTATCCCTTTTCTGTTAAGGCTTAAGATAGGGCAGACAATAAGGGATGATGGACCTGAAAGCCATCTTAAGAAAAACGGAACGCCTACCATGGGCGGGATCATTTTTCTGTCCGCTCTCGTAATTACATCTCTGTTTTTTATAGCCAGATATCCGAATATCGCTCCGGTCCTGCTTATGACGATAGCCTTTGGCATAATCGGGTTTATTGATGATTATATCAAGGTCGTGCTGAAAAGGGCGATGGGCTTTAAAGCCTGGCAGAAGCTGATATGCGAGATCATTGTGACGATAGTTTACGCAGTCTATATGATGAGGACGTTTGACGGAGAGCTTACCATGCTGGTGCCGTTTTCCCATGGGAAATACGTAAGCGCGGGTATCTTTACCATACCGCTTCTGTTTTTTGTTATCCTCGGGACGGTTAACGGGGCCAATTTTACTGACGGTCTTGACGGGCTTTCCACAAAGGTAACGCTTGCCATAATCGGTTTCTTCTGTATTCCCGCAGTACTTGAAAACAGCGGCCTGGAGCCGATAATGGGTGCGATGGCGGGTGCGCTGCTTGGATTTCTTATATTTAACGCCCATCCGGCCAATATTTTCATGGGCGATACCGGATCGCTTGCGATCGGCGCGTTTGTTGCTGTTTCCGCGTACATGATGAGAATGGAGCTTTTTATCGTCATCGTGGCTTTTGTTTATCTCGCCGAGGTGCTTTCCGTTATCCTGCAGGTGGGATATTTTAAGCTTACGCATGGAAAGAGGATATTCAAGATGGCTCCGATCCATCATCATTTTGAGCTGTGCGGCTTTGAGGAGACTAAGGTCGTTGAAGCGTTTTTTATAGTAACGATCGTGCTTTGCGCGGTCGCCGCTGTAGGTTATTTAATGTAATGTATTGTAAAGACAGGATTTACCGCGTAAATCCATTATTTACGAAAAGCTCTTAAAAGCAGAACTTTTCGGTCCTTATGCGCGGGGTCTTGGAACAGATCCTGTATAGCTGCCGGAAAGCATGCCGCAGAGACGTAGGGGGAAACGTTTCTGCGCCGATCATTACTTTTTTCTCTGAGGGGATAAGATGAGGGACGAAATATTAGTGGTAGGCGCCGGGAAAAGCGGCGTTTCTGCCGTATCTTTGCTATCTTTAAATAAAGAGAAGCCTGTTCTTTTTGATTCCAACACCAGACTGAATATTGAGGAGGTAAGGGAGAAGCTTTTGCCCTGCGCAAAGGAGATCCCGATATTTTGCGGAGAACTGCCCGATGCCGTAGCGGACAGGATAGGCGGACTCGTCCTGAGCCCCGGCGTTCCGCTTGATTCTGACTTTGTTAAGAACTTAAGCAGTAAGGGCATAAGGGTCAGCGGAGAGATCGAGCTTGCGTATTCTTATGAAAAGGGAACCCTTATAGCGATAACCGGTACAAACGGAAAGACGACGACCACCGCGTTAGTCGGAAAGATAATCAACGATTATATGGGACGGGCTCTTGTTGTGGGAAACATCGGAACCCCGTATACGGGAGAGGTGACAAAAAGCAATGAGAATACTGTCACGGTTGCCGAAATAAGCAGCTTTCAGCTCGAGACTGCCGACCGCTTCAAACCCCATATCGCAGCTATCTTAAATATAACCCCCGACCACTTAAACCGCCACCACACGATGGAGCAGTACATAATTGAAAAGAAAAAAATTGCCGCCAGACAGGATGGCGGAGATTTTCTTATTCTCAATTATGATGACAGGGTGTTAAGGGATTACGGAAGGACCGTATTGCCGAGGGTCATCTATTTCAGCTCCCATGAAAAGCTGAAAGACGGATTTTATTATGAAGACGGTTTTATCTGCATGAACATGGACGGTGAGGATAAGAAGCTTCTTAACAAATCAGAGATGAACATCATTGGTTTACATAATATGGAAAACGCGATGGCAGGCATGGCTATGGCTTATGCCTATGGTGTTCCGCTTGAGAGTATCGTAAACTCCGTCAAAGAGTTTAAGGCCGTTGAGCACAGGATAGAGTTTGTAAGGGAGCTTAACGGGGTCAGATATTATGACGATTCCAAAGGGACAAACGTAGACGCCGCCATAAAGGGGATACAGGCTATGGACAGGCCTGCCTGCCTTATCGGTGGAGGCTATGACAAAGGGGCGGAATACGACGACTGGATAAATGCCTTTGACGGACGCGTAAAAAAGCTGGTGCTTATAGGGCAGACGGCTGAGAAGATCGCGGAATGCGCAAAGAAAAACGGTTTCACTGATTATGTTTTTGCAGGTTCCATGGAGGAAGCCGTTAAGCTGTGCAGGGATAATGCGAAAAATGGCGATGCGGTCCTTCTTTCGCCGGCCTGTGCGAGCTGGGGGATGTTTGACAATTTTGAACAGCGCGGCGATATTTTCAAAGAGCTGGTAAATTGCATGGAGTAACAGTTTTATAATGACGGTTTGATGTGACGGATCAGACTCAGAGTGGAATTTTATGGCTAAGGTTGGAGTTGCGGGAGTTGTTATGGCTGAAAGAAGGATAGCGAAAAGAAAAGAACGCAGCTTTTTTGATTTTACCTTATTATTTGTGGTGATCTTTCTGCTGTGCTTCGGCCTTGTTATGCTGTACAGCGTCAGCTCGTATGACGCAAACTTAAAATATTTCGATTCCGGGTATTTCTTAAGGAAACAGCTTCTTTCGACGGTATTCGGGCTCATAGTTATGACGATCGTGATATTTATTGATTATCATATCTGGGTCAGATTTGCGTTTATCGCCTATGTAGTGTCCGGTGTGCTTATTTTCCTTGTGCTCACACCACTGGGTTATGAGGTTAACGGAGCCAGAAGATGGCTGAATCTTGGAATGTCTCTGCAGCCTGCAGAGGTTGCAAAGGTCGGGGTCATCATTTTTTACGCTTCCCTGGTCTGTAAGCTTGGGAGAAATCTCATGACAAAGAAGGGGTTTATCATCATCGCGGCGACTGCCCTTCCCATGGCGCTTATGATCCTCGTGATCACAGAGAACCTGAGCTCCTCAATAATAGTCATGGGAATAGTTTTTATGATGATGTTCGTGGCCTCGGATCATTATAAGGAGTTCTTCATAGTCGGAGCGATAGGCGTGTTTTTTGCGGCTCTGATGGTCATTCTCGTGCAGAAGGGTGTTCTGTCGAGTGACATGAATTTCAGGTTCGCAAGGATCGAGGCCTGGTTGAACCCCGAGGCTTTTGCCTCCGACAAGGGTTTCCAGACTCTTCAGGCGCTTTATGCGATAGGTTCGGGTGAGATCTTCGGAAAGGGGATAGGGCAGAGCATGCAGAAGCTCGGATATATTCCCGAAGCCCAGAATGATATGATCTTTTCGATAATCTGCGAGGAACTCGGGCTTTTCGGAGCTGCCGCCGTTATGCTCATGTTTATCATAATGATCTGGCGGTTCGTAGTTATAGCAAATAATGCCGAGGATGAGTTCGGAGCGCTTCTGGTCGTGGGCGTCATGTCACATATTGCCATCCAGGTGATCCTTAATATAGCCGTCGTAACAAATACGATACCTAATACGGGTATCACGCTTCCTTTTATAAGCTACGGTGGAAGTGCGGTGGTTTTCCTTCTGATAGAGATCGGGCTGGTATTAAGCGTTGCGAGGAGCATAAAGTATAAATAGGATCTTTGGGGTTTAGTCCCTGAAAATTATTAAAGGACAAAAAAATTTAGTATGGATTCTTCATTGCAGGCGGGAAAAAACGATATTCAGGAACTGGATCTGTTCCTTGAAGATGAGTATGATAACCGGGGCCTTAAGACGGCTCTTATTATCATGTCTGTTTTTGCGTTCCTCTGCGTTGCTGTTGTCATAATCAAGCTTAATTTTACGATAACGAAGGTCGAGGTTATAGGCAACGACCACTATACCACCGATGAGATCGCTAAGATGGTATGCTCGACAGATCTTGAGAAGAACACGATCTTTCTGTATCTGAAAAACAGGTTCGGCAAAGAAGAGGAGATCCCCTTCGTGGAGCAGATGGATGTGGATATCGTTTCACCCACGGAGGTCAAGGTAACGGTTTATGAGAAGGCTTTGGCCGGGTATGTGGAATATCTGGGACGGTATCTGTACTTTGACAGGGAAGGGATAATAGTAGAAAGCTCGACCGAAAGGATGGACGGAGTTCCCTTTGTCACCGGACTTAAATTTGACCACATGGCCCTCTATGAACCGCTTCCCCTGGAAAACAATAAGGACGTTTTCAAGCTCATCCTGAACATCACGCAGCTCCTCACCAAGTATAATATAGGAATAGATAAGATCTATTTTAATCCCGACAACGAGATCACCTTAAGGATCAACAATGTGGACGTGCTTCTCGGCAGCAGCGATTACATAGACGAGAAGATAAACAGGCTGCAGTTTCTCCTGCCGAGGCTCAGAAACAGAAAGGGCGAGCTCCATATGGAAAATTTCACGGGAGAGGGCGGCAAATTTACGTTTGAGAGCGAAAAATAGAAAAACGATAAAAATTTCACAAAAATTTTAAAAATTTGTTGAAAAAAGCAGAGAATAATTATATGATAAAACGTAGTATGCTTCTATAGTGGATGAAGGGGAGGATCCTGCGGTTTTCTGTGATGGGGTTATTAAAGTTAATCCTGTTCATCTGGAAATACATCTGAAAAGCTGATCGATTTTTCATTAGCTTATGAGAAGCGGAGAAATTTATAAGGAGGGAGTGTAAGGTGCTTGAAATAGTTAACAACGAATTTGAAGCTGCAGCCAAGATTCTCGTCGTTGGGGTCGGCGGGGGCGGTAACAATGCAGTGAACCGCATGGTGGACAGCCAGATTTCAGGCGTTGAATTCTTAGGGGTCAATACCGACAAACAGGCTCTTCAGCTTTGCAAATCTCCAAGGCTTTTACAGATTGGTGATAAGATCACACAGGGACTTGGGTGTGGAGCTCAGCCGGCGATAGGGGAACAGGCGGCTGAGGAAAGTGCAGAAGACATTGCCAACGCCATAAGGGGGGCGCATATGGTATTTGTCACCTGCGGAATGGGAGGCGGAACCGGAACAGGCGCTGCACCGGTTATTGCCAGAATAGCCAGAGAACAGGGGGCCCTCACCGTAGGGGTGGTTACAAAGCCTTTCCGTTTTGAAGCTAAGAAACGAATGGACAATGCGATCGGAGGTATAGACAAGCTTAAGCAGAACGTAGATACGCTGATCGTTATTCCTAATGATAAATTGCTGGAACTGGTCGACAGAAGGACCTCAATGGAGGATGCCTTAAAGATCGCGGACGAGGTTTTGGAGCAGTCCGTAAGAGGTATTACGGATCTTATCAATGTTCCGTCCCTCATCAATCTGGACTTTGCGGATGTTAAGACCGTTATGGAGAACAAAGGTATCGCCCATATCGGAATCGGCGCCGCAAAGGGAGACGACAAGGCAATCGAGGCCGTTAAGCAGGCTGTCAATTCGCCTCTGCTTGAAACGACTATCGCGGGCGCTACTGATGTCATCGTTAATATTTCCGGTGAGATCACGCTGCTTGATGCCGATGATGCCGTTTCCTTCGTAAGGGATATCACAGGTGATGACGTCAATCTTATCATGGGCGCGATGTGTGATGATGCAGAGCCTGATACATGTACGGTTACCGTTATTGCTACAGGCATCAGGGAGCAGGCTCCCCAGCCTCAGATGCAGGCCATGTCAAACGGAACGCAGATTGGCTCTAACTTAACGAACTTTGTCAACACGCAGCATCAATATACAAAAAGGCCTGTTAATAACAATTTCGGAATGCAGGGCAGTGCGACAAGGCATGCAGGCGGCAATATGCCTTTAAGCGGAAGCGGCACTCCCATAAGGGGAAATACCCAGTATGGATCAATGCCGGTCAATCAGGGGATTCAGTACAATCAGCCTGTCAGCAGCCAGCCTCAGTATACCCCTCAGAACATGGGAATGCAGGGACAGCCGGGAATGATGCCGAGACCCCAGCAGCCTCAGGGTGGAGTACAGCCGCCGCCAAGGCAGGGCGGACAGCCGTTCATCCAGCCGCCGATGGGACAGCCTCAGGTTCAGACCAAGGTCGAGGCTAAATCAATTAAAATACCTGACTTTCTTAAAAAATAAATTTTTGCAAAATCGATCAAATATCTTCCTTTGATTGTTTGCGAAAGGCTTCAGGGAACATCCTCCGGTAACATGGGGGATGTTTTCACGTTGTACAGTAAGGAGTGGTAAAATGACAGAACAGAAACAGCTTCTTTCTTTTAATTATTATAAAAAAGGAAAGCCGTTTACCGGAAGTGATTCGGGGATGCGCTATCGGATAGCAAAGGAGGGCGAGGATGAGGAAGCCTGTTTCCTTGTTAGCGTGTGGCCTGAGCCGTATTGCTATGAAAAAACGGATAAAGATAAGATCACAGAGGTAAAACGGCCTTTTTCAAAGGAAAGCTTTGAAGGGATAGCGGAGTATCTGAACGAGATGCGTAAAAACGGCCCGTGGGATGTATGAGCTTACTATATATGGTTAAAACAAGTTGACATAAAGCGGATTTCTGAAGTATACTATACAATATGTAGTGCATCTCCGGAGGGAGGGATGAGCTTACGCATGGCGCTGTTTTGCGGAGGGTGGCAAAACTATGCCGTCAACTGACTATAAGGGTATAAATATGGAGGGGAGAAAATGAAGTGTCCATTTTGCGGTCATGAGAATACGAGGGTTATTGACAGCCGTCCTGCCGAGGATAATAATTCCATAAGACGCAGGCGGGTATGCGATGAATGTGAGAAAAGGTTTACTACTTATGAAAAAATAGAGACCATACCTCTCATCATCATCAAAAAGGACAATAACAGAGAGACCTATGACAGAACGAAGATTGAAGCGGGGATCCTGAGAGCCTGCCATAAAAGGCCGGTTTCCGCGGCTCAGATCTCACAGATAGTTGACGAGGTCGAGACAGAGATCTTCAATTATGAGGATAAGGAGGTGCCCAGCGAGATCATCGGCGAGCTTGTCATGAAGAAGCTCCATGACCTTGACGCTGTGGCGTATGTAAGGTTTGCGTCCGTATACAGGGAGTTTAAGGATGTTAACACCTTTATGGAAGAGCTGAAGAAGATGCTCGATAAATAACTGTTTTTTACAAATATTTATTAAATTTACTTGAGGAGATGGCACAAATGAGAAAGAAAGGTTTTAAAATTCTTTCAGTGACTTTATTAGTGTCACTGGCTGTTGCACTTGGCGGTTGCCGGGGTGATAAGGCAGATACTTCCTCTAAGATAGTTGTAGGAATAGCGCAAGATCTTGAGGACAGTCTTGACCCACACGAAGCAGTTGCGGCAGGAACTAAAGAGGTATTGTTCAACATGTATGAGGGGCTCTTAAAGCCCGAGCCTGACGGGAACATAGTGCCCGCGGTATGTGAAAGCTATGAAGTTTCCGATGACGGAACACTGTATACTTTCAAGCTGAGGAAGGGTGTTAAGTTCCATAACGGTGAAGAAGTTAAGGCTTCTGATGTAAAATACAGCATAGAGAAAAGCGCGGGGATGACAGGACAGGAATCCCTTATAGCCGCTTTTTCTCTTATTGAAAGCGTAGATATCATAGATGATTCCACGGTTTCCATAAAGCTTTCCGAAGGGAATATGGAGTTCCCGGCCTATCTTGCGTCGATGAACGCGTCGATCATTCCCGAAAGCAATAAAGAGCCTGCATCAAATCCCATAGGCACCGGACCGTATATGTATGTATCCCGCTCACCGCAGGAAAACATTGTCATGAAGCGGTTTGATGATTACTGGGGAGAGAAGGCGGGTATTGAAAACGTGACCTTCAAGGTGGAAGCGAATGCCGATACCATAGTAATGGATCTTCTTGGAGGCTCCATAGATATGTTCCCGAGGCTTACCACGGCACAGGTGGCGCAGCTTTCCGAGAATTTTACGATCTATGAGGGAACCATGAACCTGGTACAGGCTTTATACCTGAACAATGCGGTCAGGCCCTTTGACGATATCAGGGTCAGACAGGCGCTCTGCTACGCCGTCGATATAGACGGGCTTTTAGAGCTTGCCTTTGACGGGAAGGGAGTTCCCATCGGTTCGAGCATGTTCCCTGCCTTCGGGAAGTATTATATGGAAGAGCTGAATGACATTTATCCCCATGATATAGATAAGGCGAAGGAGCTTCTGAAGGAAGCGGGATATGAGAACGGATTCAGCTTTAAGATAACCGTTCCGTCGAATTACCAGCCGCATATTGACACCGCGCAGGTCCTGGTGGAGCAGTTCAAGGAGATAGGTGTTACGGCTGACATAAACCTTGTCGAATGGAACTCATGGCTTTCGGATGTGTATTCTGACAGGAATTTTGAATCCACAGTCATCGGGGTCGATGCTTCAAGCATGACTGCGAGGGCTCTTTTGGAGCGTTTTGTGTCCGATGCCGGAAACAATTTCATTAACTTTAATGATCCCGAATATGACGAGATCTTTAATAAGGCCATTTCTACGGCGGATGATGAAGAAAGCACCGCTTACTACAAGGATCTTGAAAGGATCCTCGCGGAGGATGCCGCAAATGTTTATCTCCAGGATATGGCGGAATTCGTTGCATTAAACAGGAAATTCACAGGCTATGAGTTTTATCCCATGTACATACAGGATATAGCGAAGCTGAAGCTTGCCGGTTCGGATCAGTAGATATGAGGTATGCGCTTAAAAAGACGGCTTCCATGCTTGCTACCGTCCTGATAGTTTCACTGCTTGTGTTCATAGCGTTTGCAGTTATCCCCGGCGACCCCGCGGTCAATAAGCTGGGGATAAATGCCACGCCCGAAAAGGTCGAGGCTTTAAGGGAGCAGATGGGGCTTAACCGGCCGCTCGCCGTAAGATACCTGGAATGGATAAAAAGCTTCTTTTTCGGCGACATGGGCGTTTCATATTCGTATGGAGTCAGCGTCAGGTCAATGCTCGCGGGGAAGGTTCCAATAACTCTTACGCTGACCGTGATGTCTTTTCTGCTGATAGTTGTCATTTCGATACCGGTCGGGATCTATTCGGCAAAATATGAGGACGGTCCGGCGTCGCATATCATAGACGCCGTCAATCAGATATTCATGGCGGTTCCTGCTTTTTTCACGGGAATTCTGATAACCTGGCTGTTGGGGCTTGTGCTTAAGCTGTTTACCCCCGGGGGCTATGTAAGCTACACAAGCAGCGTTTCCGGGTTTATTTACTATTTACTGTTTCCCGCGATAGCTATCGCGCTGCCTAAGGCGGCTATGACGGGGAAGCTCCTTAAAAGCTCCGTCCTTAAGGAAGCGAAGCTCGATTATGTGAGAACCGCATACAGCAGAGGCAATTCTACAAATGATGTTCTTTATAAGCATGTTCTGAAGAACGCGCTTATACCGGTCATCACTTTCCTCGGCATGACGCTTTCCGATATCGTTGCGGGGAGCCTTATTGTCGAGCAGGTCTTTTCCATTCCCGGTATCGGCAGGATGCTTGTAACCTCCATAGCAAACAGGGACTATCCGGTAGTGCAGTCTATCATTGCGATAGTTGCGTTTATTGTTATAATCGTTAATTTCCTGGTGGATATTCTTTACCAGATAATAGATCCGCGGACGAGGAAATGAAGAAAAACAGGCTGTATAACAGAAAATTCATAGTGGGAGCGGTGATAACTTCCGTCGTAGTGCTCGTGTCCCTGATTGGCATGTTCTATACCCCCTATGATCCCAATAAGATGGACGCCCAGGCAAAGTTTGCGGGGGCGTCCCTTAAGCACCTTATGGGGTGCGATAACTTCGGAAGGGATATTTTCAGCAGGATCGTATCAGGCACCGGAACCACTCTTATAGTCGCGTTTTTTACTGTCCTTATGGGAGCGCTCGGCGGGACGGTAATAGGCGCGGTCACGGGATATTTCGGGGGAGCGGCGGATGAGATAATAATGAGGGTCAACGACGCGGTTCTTGCATTCCCGAGTATCCTGCTCGCGCTCGTGTTCATCAGTATCATGGGAAGCGGCAAGTATAACGTGATAATCGCTCTCGGAATAGTGTTCATCCCGAGTTATGCGAGGATAGTAAGGGCTGAGTTCATAAAATGCAGAAATATGGACTATGTGAGCAGCGCGAAGCTGATGGGGGCCTCGGATTTCAGGATAATGTTCGTTCATATACTTCCGAACACCCTGAAGGTCATGCTTTCATCCATTGCGATAGGCTTTAACAATGCGGTGCTCGCGGAGGCCGGGATGAGCTTTTTGGGCATAGGCGTCCAGCCCCCTGATTCAAGCCTTGGGAGAATGCTTTCCGAGGCACAGGCCTTTCTTTTCGTAAAGCCGTCATATGCGTTCTTTTCGGGCTTTATGATAGTGATCATGATATTCGGCTTTTCCATGCTGAATGAAGGGCTGGAGGCGCTCTGATCGCTGAGGGCGTATTCATTTAATTATTTTTGAAAAAAAAGAGACCTAAGATGCTGAATGTTACGGACCTTAATATAGAATTTCATGACCACCTTATCCCCGAGACGGTCGTATATGACTTCGACCTTGAAATGAAGGAAGGGGAGATAGTCGGCCTCGTCGGCGAATCCGGGTCGGGGAAGACCATGTCCGCGCTTGCGATCGCAGGCCTTCTGTCAAGAAAAAACATGAAGAAACGCGGCACCATAGAGTTCGAAGGAGTGGATATCCTTAACTGCGAAAGAAGCGAGCTCAGAAAGCTCCAGGGCAACCTTATAAGCATGGTGTTCCAGGAGCCCATGACCTCTCTCGACCCGTTAAAGAAAATCGGCTATCAGGTAGAGGAAAGCCTGAGGATACATACGGATCTTAGTCAGGAGGAGCGGAGGAAACGTGTCATTGATGCACTCACTGATGTGGAGCTTAAAGAGCCGGAAAGGATCATCGGCATGTATCCCCACGAGCTTTCGGGAGGGATGAGGCAGAGGGTCATGATCGCAGCGGCCCTTATAAGCAGGCCTAAGCTCCTTATCTGCGATGAACCGACAACGGCGCTTGATGTGACGATCCAGGCCCAGATCATCGAGCTTCTTAAGAAGGCAAACCGCAAATACAATACCGCTATCTTATTCATATCCCATGATCTCAGCCTGGTGAGGCAGCTCTGCAGGCGGGTGCTTGTAATGTACAGGGGTAACATAGTAGAAAGCGGGGACACGGAAGAGGTATTTATGAATCCTCAGAATGAATATACGAAAAACCTTATCGCAGCTATCCCGAAATTCAAAAAACTGACCGTATAAACAGAAGATTATGAGTGATGTGATTCTGAGGGTCCGGGGACTGAACGCATATTACAAGTCCGAGGACTCCATATTTAACAGGGGCGCAAACAGAAAACAGATACTTAAGGACGTCTCCTTTGAGATAAACCGGGGGGAGATAGTCGGCCTTGTGGGGGAATCGGGTTCAGGCAAGTCCACCCTTGGAAAGGCAGTCCTCTCTATGGTTAAGGATGTGGAGGGAAGTATCGAGCATTTTTCAAAGGGAGCGCAGATGATCTTCCAGGATCCGTACAGCTCGCTTAACCCGGCAAAGACAGTCGGATGGATACTTGAGGAGCCCTTAAGGATCAGGACAAAGCTTCCCGACAGCGAGAGGGATGAAAAGGTACTGCACATGCTTGAGAGAGCAGGCCTCGATGGCTCCTTCTTAAGCAGGTATCCGCGGGAGCTTTCGGGAGGACAGAGGCAGAGGGTCTCAATAGCTCTTGCACTGATCCAGGAGCCGGAGCTCATCATAGCGGACGAGCCTGTTTCCGCGCTTGACGTTACTATCCAGTCCCAGATAGTTAAACTCCTTCTTGAGCTCAATAAGGAGCTCGGGATCGCGGTAATATTCATTTCCCACGATCTGAAGGTCGTATATCAGATCTGCAGCAGGGTGCTTGTGATGCAGAACGGAAGGATCATTGAGCAGGGCAGTGATGAGAAGGTCTATAATAATCCCGAGAACGAGTATACAAAGGAGCTTTTGAAGGCTGCGGGATATACCGGATCAAGAAACGGGTCTGAAAGGAAGCATTAATAAAATGGCAGTAAGCAAACGGAGGGCAGAATACCTTTCCTACGCCGGTTTTCTGAGCATAGCGATCGTCTGGGGCGTAGCCTTCGTAATAGTAAAGAATTCGCTTGATTATATACCTCCCGTCTACCTGTTGGCGTTAAGGTTCACGATAGCGGGAGGATTGCTTTTTTTATTCACGATAAGAAGGACATTTGAAGCCATAAGGAATAACAGGGAAATCCTGATCCACGGCCTGATCATCGGAGTGATCCTGTATCTGTCATATCTTGCCCAGACCATCGGACTTGTGTATACGACAGCGGGAAAGAACGCCTTCCTTACGGCGGTATATGTGGTCATGGTCCCTTTTGTCCACTGGATAAGGGTAAAGAAGAGGCCGGAGAAACTGTGTTTTATAGCGGCCTTCATAGCGATAGCGGGGATAGGGCTCATAACTTTAGACGGGGACATGACAGTTAACAGGGGGGATCTGCTGACACTCCTTTGCGGTGTCCTGTTTTCTCTCCAGATAGAATATATTGGGAAGTATTCGAGGATAGAGGATCCGATCGTTATTTCGATGCTTATGATGGCAACGGCAGCGGTCGTTTCATGGATAACGGCGCCCTTCTTTGACGGCCCTGTTTCCAATATCGTCTTTAACAGGGAATCGGTCGGCGGCCTCTTATATCTTGCGGTTTTAAGCACAATGGTCTGCTTTGTCATACAAAGCGTGTGCCAGAGGTATGTAAAGTCCTCGGTGGCTGCGATCATAATGTCGGCCGAGGCGGTTTTCGGGGCAGTTTCATCGGCAGTTATCCTGGGAGAGAGGATGAGCGCGAAGGTCATAGCAGGCTGTGTGCTCCTTTTTGCGGCTATTATACTTGCCCAGCTCGATACGGAGTAGACTTAAATGTTTGGGAACTTTTATCCGGATATATGGCTGAATTCAGCCTATGAAGTCGATTATGAAGGACTTTACGAAGAAGGCATAAGAGGCCTGATCTATGACATAGACAATACCCTTGTCCCCCACGGGGCGCATGCCGATGAAAGAGCCGAAAAGCTTTTTGAGCGCCTCCATGGTATAGGGCTTAAGGCGGTGCTTTTGTCAAACAATAAGGAGCCGAGGGTCTCCTCCTTTAAGCGGGAGGTAAAGTACTGCGAATATATATATAAAGCGGGAAAACCGAAAAGAGGAGGCTATATCCGGGCCATGGAGATGATGGATACCGACAGATCAAGCACCGTGTTTATCGGCGACCAGCTTTTTACCGATATCTGGGGCGCAAAAAGGAGCGGGATAAGGACCATACTGGTCCGTCCGATAGACAAAAAGGAAGAGATACAGATAGTACTCAAGCGAAGGCTGGAAGCGGTGGTACTGTTTTTTTACAAAAGAAAGATAAGGAAAAACCAAAAAAACGCAGCGACTTCAGGAGAATTATAAATAATATGGACGTTTACGGACTTATCGGAAACCCGGTGGCGCATTCCCTTTCCCCGGTGATCCACAAAACGATAGCGAAAGAGCTTTCAAAGGAGATCGATTACCGGCTTTTTGAGATTAAGGATGATCTTTCCGGAAATCTGTCACGGCTTTATGAGGAAGGGGTGCTCGGGTTAAACGTTACGGTACCCTATAAATCGCAGGTCATGCCGTACCTTCAGGGGACGGACCCTTTAGCGGAGGCGATCGGGGCAGTGAACACTCTTGTAAGGCAGGACGGAGGATTTTACGGATATAATACCGATATCGAGGGGTTAAGGCGCGAGCTCAGGGAAGAAGGGATCTCTGCGGAAGGCAGGAAGTG
>JAIKXO010000278.1 GCA_024684065.1 Lachnospiraceae bacterium | reverse complement strand
ACCTGGGGACTGCCGCAGATGGTTCATAAGTTCTACACGATAAAAAACGAAAAAGCGGTAAAGACCGGTACGGTGGTTTCCACCTTTTTTGCAATAGTGATCGCCGGTGGCTGCTATTTCCTCGGAGGCTTCGGCAGGCTTTTCGACTCGCCGGCCATCTACAAGCCGGACGGCAGCGTAGCCTACGACTCGATCGTACCGCAGATGCTCTCGACATTACCGGATATCCTTATCGGAATAGTCGTGGTGCTGGTATTCTCAGCTTCGATGTCGACACTCTCTTCGCTGGTGCTGACATCCAGTTCTACTCTGACGCTGGATGTTTTAAAGCCCGTATTTATCAAGAATATGAGCAATAAACTCCAGCTGATAATATTAAGAGCTCTGGTGGCCGTATTCATTATTCTTTCAGTGGTGCTGGCCTTTAACCCGCCCACATTCATAGCGCAGCTGATGGGAATATCCTGGGGCGCTCTGGCAGGCTCGTTTCTGGCACCGTTCATGTACGGGCTCTACTCAAAGAAGATCACAAAGGCTTCGGTCTGGGTCAGCTATATCGCCGGTGTTGCGATCACGGTTGCCAATATGATCTTCAAGTTTATCAAATCCCCGATCAATGCCGGAGCATTCACGATGATCGCCGGGCTGGTGCTGGTGCCGCTGGTAAGCCTTATAACTCCCAAGCCGGACCGGAAATTTGTGGATGAGATCTTTACCTGTTACGATGAAGAGGTAAAGGTGCATAAGAAGAATTCACTGGAAGTGCAGTAAAACAGAGAACAATAACATGGGTTATATATAAGAAGGATCGAGAAGGCTCCGCCGGTTTAGGCGGGGCTTTTTTATTTAATAAAAAACCTCCGGGAGGATGTGCATCTGAGCTAACAGGAAAATCACGCATAAGCGAACGATCCTCGCCCGGTATCGGCCGGAGCGCGCCGGGGCCGCATGCGGACCCTTTGTTATGATGTTACAATTCCGTGGCCTGCCGGGCCGCTTAAATAGCAACGGTGATTTTGCGATGAGGGTCGCGCTTTGCGCTGAGCGCAGCCGGCATCATTGTGGTTCGGGACTGAATAGTAACGTTATGATTTCTTTATGATTTGTTAATTTGACTTTAATATTAAAAAAACTTATGATTATATTTAGAAATCTAACAATTAGATATTTAACGGTTAGAATTCTAAAACAGTGTTTTTGGAGGTAGTAATATGAAGCAAAAAGGGAAAATGTCACTTACGGCTGTACTTTTGCTGATCGGCTTCGCTCCTTTGGTTCTTTCGGGGATCGTAACCTGCATTATAACAGCAAATACTGTCACAAAAAACCTTGAGGATGCAACCTTTCAGAAGCTGAAAGTAGCTGCGGACGGGTTGAGAAAGTACTATCAGTATGATCTGGATCTGGGCAATGAGGTGCCTTATGAGCATGATTATGTTGATATGCTTAAGGAAGATGATATAGAAATGACTTTGTTTATCGGAGATACCAGACGTATGACCTCCGTATTGAACGAAAACGGCGAACGTAATGAGGGGACCAAGATGGACAGCGCCATCTGGGCAAAGGTTCAGACCGGAAATGACGTGACCGCAGACGGGGTAAAGATCGGAGGACAGAAATACTACGTGTACTATATGGCTCTTTTTGATGCCAATAAGAAGGTTGTGGGCGCTGCATGGGCAGGTTCGCCGGAGGCAGACGTAAAGGCAAACATCGCAAAGGTTCTGGCCACCCTTATAATCTCCGTAGTCATCGCGATCATATTATTTGCAGTCATTATATTTATCGTAGCAAAGAAGGTCGTTTCGTCAATCGGATCAGTAATAACAGAAGTTGACAAGCTTTCGGGCGGAGACCTTACGTCGGATCATCACGCGACTTCCTTCGTAAAAGAGATAAGTGATATAGGCGATAACGTATTTAACCTGGATCAGAAGCTTAAGGAGATAGTGGGAGAGGCGAAGAAGGCTTCGACAATGACAGGCTCCAGAGCAAAAGAGCTGGCAGGAACTTCGGAACAGATAAGCGATACTTCGGATGCCGTTTCCGAGGCAGTACAGGAGATGGCCAAGGGAGCCACGGACCAGGCGGAAACGGTTCAGAAGGCTACGGAGAATCTCGGAACACTTTCCGATGCCATACAGACTGTTGCTGATAATGCCGAGCAGCTTGCGACGGCAGCTTCGGAGATGAATGATGCATCCATGGAGAGTGCAGAGGCGCTGCAGAGTCTGTCCCGGAATATGGAGACGATGGGAGACGCGGTCTCTGAGATCACGGAAACCATGAGCGCCACCAATCAGGCTGTGCAGAGCGTGAATGATAAGGTGGACGGTATCACCAGCATAGCATCGCAGACCAATCTTCTTGCTCTGAATGCCTCCATAGAAGCAGCAAGAGCCGGAGAAGCCGGAAAGGGCTTTGCGGTTGTAGCCGAAGAGATCGGTAAGCTTGCCACAGAGTCGGCTCAGACGGCTCAGGAGATCCGTGATGAGATGGAAGCTCTGTTAAAGCATTCTCAGGAAGCAATCTCAAAAACCAGCGAGATTTCGGAGATTAAAAATAATGTGGACTCGGTTCTTCAGGAGACCACGGGCAGGATCAACAACCTTATAGCAAACGTAAGCTCTACGGTTGAGGGAGTTAATAATATCTCCGGACTTACGGAGGAATGCAATGCATCCAAGGAAGAGATCATCGATGCTATGAGTTCTCTTTCGGCCATATCCGAGGAAAACGCGGCATCCACGGAGCAGACAGGGGCATCCATGGAGGAGCTTAATGCTACCGTAAACGGGCTTGCGTCAGCCGCCGGAACCCTTCACGATGTGGCGCAGAAGCTGGATGAGGAGCTGGGCTTCTTTACGGTTTAAAAAGAACCTGTTCTATGCTAATATAAGGTTACCTGGAATTATTTGGAGTGTTTTGCCGGTGAACAGGAAAGATACATTTTACTATATATATTCTATAGACAGCCTTCTTAAAAAGAATGTGCGTAGCGGGATCGGAGATGTCAAGCTGACTCCGGGAGTGATAAATATCCTTGATTATCTCGGACATAATGAGGATGTCATACAAAAGGATATCTCCGATCATTTCCGGCAGGAACCTGCCACTATCACGTCCGCTCTCAAATATATGGAGCGCAACGGGTTGATCAAAAGAGAGGAGAACCGCAAGGACAACAGGGCAAAAAATATCTATCTTACGGAAAAGGGAAAACAGGCCCAGCAAAGAGTCGGCAGACTGTATTCGGTTATTACATCAAAGGGGCTGGATAACCTTTCAAAGGAGGAGATAGGGATCCTGAATGGCCTTTTGGCGAAGATATGCAGTAACCTTGAGGTAGCTTTTGATCAGGGCGATCAGGTCTGATAACGGATCAAACTGAATAACACGAAAAAACAAAGCCAGGGTTTTTCCCTGGCTTTGTTAATATCATGGAGCTGCCTGATGAAATATTCCGGCTTTGCCGGACGCGGCCCCGCTATCGAGTGGGGATGACATTTCATCTTCCTTGCCCGATCCTGGTACGGTGATGGCGGTTTATGATCAGAAATCCACGTCCGTATCGTAGTAGCAGCACTTAAGCAGCTTTTCCATCTCTTCAGGGCTGGGCTGTCTGGGGTTCGAACCCGTGCATGCATCGCCTATAGCGTTGACGGCGATCTCCGGAAGCCTTTCAAGGAAGATCTCCTCGGGAACAAAGCCCTTATCGGCGGGAAGCCCGTCCGCGCCGTATTTATTTATGCTGTGAGGGATATTGAGATCGTCGTGCATCTTGCGCAGATATTTAACCAGGAGGTCAACCTTCTCGTCATCGCTGTTTCCGCCAAGACCCATGTAGTCGGCGATCACACCGTATC
>JAIKXO010000254.1 GCA_024684065.1 Lachnospiraceae bacterium | reverse complement strand
TTATGACTCATTAACCAGCTTCCCTGTCATATGCTCCGGCGCAAGTTCAAGGCACTGAACTCGTGGGAATGAATTTTTAAGTTCCTTTTCCAGATACTCTGCATCATCTGTAAACTTTCGGGTAAGCGCTACACATATTTCTCTTGCTTTTTCTTCATCTTGGACAAGGCTGATCCGGCCAAATACAATGACGCTTTTTATATTGAGAGCCCAATCGCCCTCCTTACGATACCCTTCGTCATATACACAATAACTGGCTTTATCACAGGCCTTTATAGCGTCAATCTTATGTCCTTCCTTTGCTCCGTGAAAATAGATCTTCCCATCCTCTTCACAATACCAATGATCCATAGGAAGCCCATAAGGATATCCATAATCGCCTATAAGCGAAAGAACGCCTCTTTGGGTATTCTTCAGAACCTCAATACACTCTGCATCAGAAATCTGTTGTTTGAACCTTCTCATTTTCCGAAACATCGCAAACACCTCATCTCATTCTTTTCCCAGAATCTTGAGTCCGACTATTCCAATTACAATAAGCATAACACAAACCACCTGCGGAACGGACAACTTTTCTTTAAAAAGAAACACTCCAAGCAATGTCGTTCCCACGATTCCCATACCGGTCCACATAGCATAGGCCGTGCCAAGCGGAAGCCGTTTCATGGCGATTGCCAGAAAAACAGCACTGGCAATATATCCCACGACGGTAATGATCGACGGGATCAAGACTGTAAATCCATTCGATTTCTTCATCGCCACAGCCCAGGTGATCTCCAGCGCACCTGCCAAAAACAAATAGAACCACTTCATATAAATCCCTCCTTGAAAAAAAATACGCCATTTCCTTACCTGCTAAGACCTAACGGTAAGGAAATGACGTTCATCCCACTACTCGGTAGCACTGGGCGTCTGTTTGATTAATTGCATCAACTATACTTAAGAAGCCTGAAATTGTCAACGATCTTAACGACAGATCCGAATGTCTGACAAGTTAGTAACATAATTATTTGATTTCCTATTTCACACACTTAATCCAGACGATTGAACCGTCAACATGATATTCTACTTCAGGATATAGTTTATGAAGCACTCTGAGCAGCTGTTCCTCTGTAGGAAAAGGCGGTGTAAACCAGCCCTTTTTCGATAGGATGTTTTTTACCAGCCAATCCGTTCTCTTTGATTTTCCTTTTATATAAAAACAGGCGATGAACAAACCACTTTTCTTTAGCACTCGGTAAGTTTCATTAAATGCCTTTTTCTTATCCGGAAAGGCATGAAAGCCGTTCATGCTCATGACTATGTCATAGCTTGCGTCTTCCATGGGAAGCGCACCCACATCTCCTTGAATAAAAGAAATATGCCTGCAATCATTAAGTCTCTCTTTTGCCTTTTCAAGCATATCTTCACTGTAATCAAGACAGGTAATCTCGGCTCCTGAAAGGCTTTTCCATTTCTTTTCAGTAAATACAGCAGTCCCCACCGGAACGTCTAAGAGCATTCCGGAAAAATCATTCGGAATATAGGATAAGATTTTTCTTGCAATCTCCTTGTCATCCGTCCCGCTCCAAAAGAGCCTGATATACAGTCTGCTAAAGAAACTCCCCTGTGTCAGAACATCATCATAAACATTCTTTGAGGATCTGTATGCATTTTGTATCTTATCCGAGACAGGAACCGCCTTCGCCAGTTTCATGTTTCTGGCATTGTATTCCGTGTCCTCTCGCTCATCATATGGTTTTGTTTTGGATTTCATCATTCTCATAACAGTTCTCTCTCCTTACGAACGCAGTTAGTTATCGCTAACACATCAATAAAAGAAAACACCGCCTTTAACGGCGTACAATCGCTTTATCGCCCCTTTTCACATTAGGCTTATGCAATCTCGGTTAGCGTTTGCTAACACTAGATAGTAACACTCGTTCGTTTGTTTGTCTATCAAAATTCTACTGCTAAGTATAACCGGGACACGACACTCGAAAGTCATATCCTGGCCGAAGCGAGTGTCAGCAGGCATCCACCCGCCACATTCTAGGCACTCTAATTCCTGTCTGCAGCGTTCGTAGCCCATCTATTTCACTTCCAGTGCCTCAGCACATCCAGTCCCAGAAGCAGTGCTTTCTCGTGGGATGCTGCCCCGAAGTCTCTCGCATCGTACTCATGCACATTTGCCAACGAGTCAGCCGTAAAGAGGAACTGGCCGAAAGCAGCCCCCCGATTTCTGCAGCAGGCCGCCAGAGCGGCGCACTCCATCTCCACGACAGAGCAGCCATCCTCCAACCGGTACCGCACCATATCCCGGGTCTCCCGGAAGAAACCGTCTGTGGTCCAGGTGGTGCAGGTGACAAAGGGAAGATCGTGCTTCCGGAAGGTGTTCTCAATGACAGAGACTGGCTCCTGATCCAGCTCGATGTATCTGGATGCCGGCAGGTAGTGACCGGATGTACCTTCCGCCCGAAGTGCCCTGACCGGCACCAGGAAGGCATTCTCCGGCAGGTCGGCCAGGACGCCGCAGGATCCGGCCGCGATCACTTTTTTACATCCACAACTGACAAGCGTGTCA
>JAIKXO010000249.1 GCA_024684065.1 Lachnospiraceae bacterium | reverse complement strand
GATACGTTCGTGCATATATCCTTTCCCAGGCATCTGTCATATGAATCCGTATCCAGACAGGTCGCCATTATGAAGGCGGCATGTGAAGAATTCGGAATAAGATTTGTTATGGAAGAAGCGCCGGATCCGACGACCGATGTGGGAGTTCCGGGGGCGCAAAGCTATATACTGGAGCATGTTCCGCAGTGGGTGGACAAATACGGGCAGAAATCCGCATATTTCTGTACGAATGACGCACATACGGAACCGCTTATCAAGAGCCTGATGAAATGCGGAGGATACTTTATCGAGGCTGATCTGCCGTCTCCCCTTATGGGGTATCCCGGTGCACTGGATCTGGATTTTACGGGATCCTCAGGAGATTTCGACGAAATAACAAAAGAAGTTGAAAAAGCCGTAGTGTCAAACGGAGGCGCCGGCCGCTTCGGTACATGGACGTATTCGTACGGATATACGGTTTCTGCGGGACTTGCCGAGCATGCTGTAAATGTTATCCTGGGTGAGAGCAAACTGAGCGATATTAAAGATCTTGCGAAGGCATACGGTGCGTTTTCTCCCGGCGCGGACTGGAACGGATCAGAGTATTCGGATACGGAGACAGGGGATTGGTCGGATAATATATTTCTTATATACCAGGATACATATATCTTCGGTGATCCCGGGCGTTACATGGGGATCACAGAGATCGAAGTACCCGAAAAATATTATACAATAAAATGATCCTGAGTTTGAATCATTCAAGATAAGGAACAATAAGAGCCGACAGATGGGGATGTCTATGGGGGAGAAGAGGAAAACCGGCGAAAGCGCGGGTTTGCATGACAGAAAACATAAAAAAAACGGCCTGATAATACCGCTTATTCTTTTATTTGTGTTTTTGGCGGTCATGGCTATCTATATCTCTTCGTTAATGTACAGTGTTGCCGTCTCCAATTCGAAATCGGTCATGGAGGACAGGATACTGACTGTTTCCGCTATGATCAATAACCATCTGAATACGGCTGAAAATGTCCTTCATGTTGCCGGTGATTCGGTTCATCACATGCTGATCAGCGGAACGACATCCGCAAGAATACATGAATTCCTTGTGGATGAAACGGTTAATGTCGCCGAGCAGTTTGATGAGAATTACACCGGGATATACGGCTTTATAATGGGCAAATACACGGATGGCTTAAACTGGGAGCCGCCCGAAGGGTATGATCCGAAGGAGAGGGACTGGTTCATAGCGGCTAAGGAAGCGGGCGGCGAAGTTGTTTTTACCGAGCCATATGTAGATGCGCAGACGGGCAACATGATCATATCCGCATGCAGGGTGCTGCCGGATAAACAGAGCGTTATCGCTCTTGATGTGCAGTTAAAAGGGGTACAGTCAATGATGGAGGAACTGACTGTATCCGGTAAAGGCTACGGATTTGTTGTCGATGAAAACGGACTGATCATAGCGCATGTTGATGAAGAAAAAAAGGGGACTAATATCCGTGATATCACGGGAGGTGAAGAATTCCTGAAAGAGATCATTGAGACAGCTTCGGGAAGCTTTTCATATACATGGGGAAATGAGGAAAACACAATATATGTGAATAGTATATCGAACGGATGGTATGTTGTGATGATCGTGAGCGATCATGCACTGTATTCGGAGGTAAGGAGGCAGCGTGTTGTTATCATCATAATATGTATCCTGATATTTTCCATGATAACCGCGATCTATTATGTGGGATATCAAAATGAGCGCAGCTACGCGAAGCGGATGGAGGAAATGAGATTAGAGGAGCAGAAAGCTTCCTATGAGAGGAGAATGCTTGAACTTGAGAAGGATTCTGCCAATGCAGCCAATAAGGCAAAAAGCGATTTCCTTGCAAATATGTCCCATGAGATCAGGACACCGATGAATGCTATCATAGGCATGGATGAGATGATACTCAGAAGTTCCCCCGGAGAGCCTGTCAGAAAATATGCGCTCGATATACAAAGTGCCGGCAGGACACTGCTGTCGATCATCAATGATATATTGGACTTCTCAAAGATCGAGTCGGGCAAAATGGAGCTGATACCCGTGGAATACAGCTTTGCCTCTGTTATGAATGATGTCGTTAATATGACGATGAAGAAGGCGCAGGACAAGGGCCTTGAGTATAAACTCACTGTTTCAGAGGAGATCCCGTCCGTCATGCTTGGCGATGAGATAAGGATACGCCAGGTAATGCTCAATCTTATCAATAATGCCATAAAATATACACATTCCGGAAGCGTGTCTGTTGATGTCTCCTATGAAAATGAGGCTGAGATGCTGTGCGTGGTCGTCTCAGATACGGGGATCGGAATAAAGAATGAGGATCTTAACAAACTTTTCGGCTCGTTTCAAAGGCTTGAAGAGGAAAAGAACAGGAATATTGAGGGAACGGGACTGGGGCTTAACATCACGATGCGGCTTGTCAATATGATGGACGGCTCTATCGGGGTACACAGCAAATACGGAGAAGGGACGACTTTTACCGCGAGGATGAAGCAGAAAGTCATCGATGGAACGCCCGTGGGGGACTTTGCCGGGAATCTTTTAAGGCTGCAGGAGAATACCGAAGAGTACAAACCGGGATTTACTGCTCCTGCCGCCAGGGTCCTGATCGTTGACGATAACGATATGAATCTTGAGGTGATAGGATCGCTTCTGAAAGATACAAAGGTAAAGGTTACGATGGCGGAATCCGGAGCGGAATGTCTTAATATCCTAAAGGAGGAATCATTTGATATTATACTGCTTGACCAGATGATGCCGGGAATGTCGGGTGTTCAGACACTTGCGAAAATAAGGAACGGTCATCTCGCAGACGATGTCCCGGTCATAGCGCTTACCGCCGATGCGATCGTGGGAGCCAGGGACAATTATATAAGGGAAGGCTTTACAGATTATTTAAGCAAGCCGGTCATGTACGGCGCGCTTGAAGCCATACTTTTAAAGTATCTTAAGGAAGAGCTGATACAGACACAGGTGCAGGCGCAGGGAACATCCTCTGAGCCGTCTGCCGCGGAGGGCTTTAAGGAGACGTTTAAGGAAATGGTCTCTTCAGAGGACGGTACCACAGTCCGGCAAAATATTAAAGAGAATTCCCCGGACGACGAGATTACAGAAGAAGAGGGCGAAAAACCGCTTGTGATAGCTATAAGCGATTCCTCCGAAAGGCTTAGGAAAATCAAGGCATTGCTCGGAAACGAGGGAAAGGGCGTGTTTGTCAGGGATTTTGAAAGTGCCTCGAAATATCTGGCTAAAAATATGAATGAATAAGGAATACATTATTTTTCGCAGCCGCAGAGAATGTTGGTGCGGATATGCCGGATCAGCTCCCCTGATTATAAAAAAGCCCGGATTCAATAGAATTCGGGCTTTTTTTTACCGGATACGCACGAAAAACGACCGGATACGCAAAACTGCTGCCGGTGCAATTTGATTTTCCGTATAATAGGGCAGAACAACAAAATACAGCTTCGGAAACAAAGCTGAAATAAAAATCATTAAACATATAACAAACTGTTCAGACAAGGAGGAGAAGACAATGGCAGACAACAGGAACATGGAACTTAACGACGAGGTGATGGCTAAGGCAGCGGGCGGAAAAAGAGATGTCGATGACTTTGACATGTATGGGTTCGTAGTTGACAAGCTTCCTACAGAGCATTATGCAAATCACTACAATGTGAAAGGCGACAACGATGAGATCTTTATCTGCTGGTATGCAGGCGATGATATCCTCGGAGCCGGCACAGAGGTGGGCATGACGCACATCCCGCAGGATAACGGCTGGAAGATAGAGCCTATAATGCATACTTAATGGAGCAACAGCGAATGTCCAATACGGCGGGACAAGGCATTGATTTTCAGGCAGGAGGACACAATATGGCAGACAGTAATAACGTCGAGCTTAATGACGGGGCGATGGCGGATGCGACTGGCGGGAACAACTCAATCCCGGGACCTAAATACGAGGTAGGCACCCGAATAAAGCTTAAGATTTCCGGCGATGACGGCACAGCTGCAACAATCGTCGGGGTTATTGAAGACAGAAGAGCTGACGAGAATGGCTGGGAATATCTTGTTATGTATCAGGTAAACGGAGCGCCTTATCAGCATTGGTATCCTGAATGTGATATTTGAAGAACGGAACCAAACATTTTTCAAGGCATCAGCTGATTTACCGGATACGCATGAAAAACGACAGTATACGCAAAATCATTGCCGGCCGGGCATATTTTTCCGTATAACAGGTCAGAATGAAAAACAGAACAGAAACACAGCCCCTGATGATGCAGGGCTGAAATGCAAACTGACAAAACTAACGATTAAGGAGGAGAAAACAATGGCAGACGAGAAGAACATGGAGATTAAGGACGAAGCTATGGCAAAGGCGGCAGGCGGCGCGCATCAGATTCCGGGACCTAAGTATGAGATCGGCGATCAGCTGCAGGTCAAGGTCACGACCAGTGAAGGCATAGCGGCAACGGTTGACGGTTTCATCGATGACAGGAGAGGAACTGCCGCAGGGTGGGAATACCTGGTTCGATACGAAGTGGAGCAGAATGTGAACGAGGTGTGGTTCCCTGAATCTGCAATTTAAGGCTGATCTGGAGCGGCAGTCACTGACGTAAAAAGTGACAGGATAAACAAATCAATTCAAAAGAAATAGGGAGCCCTCGACTCTGACGAGGGTATGTCAGATACTTCAGGGGCAAAAACCCCTTTCAACAGAGGAGGAAAAAACAATGGCAGACGAGAAGAACATGGAACTGAAGGATGAGGCTATGGCTAATGCTACAGGCGGTTTTGACGAGGAGCTTGATGGGGGCGCAAACTGGTGGCAGAAGTACTCCGACAAGCCCCCGAAATTTGCCAAAGGCACCGCTGTATACTGGAAAAGAAGAGAGGATCTGGGCTTGGGTACGGTTCAGAAGGCAACCTATATCGGGGCTCCCAGGTTAGGAGTATGGGGTCTTGACGTTGCTTTCGTTTCCGGGGAATACGAAGAGAAGGTTCCTGAAATTGAGCTTTACAGACCTTAATGCAGTTTCTTTTTCAAAAAAATCTCGTGAAACGAATTATTCCTTAAAATAGTTCTGAAAACACCCGGTTCGGCAATGCTGTTCCGGGTGTTTGGTCATTTCATATGCTTTTTTCTTTAACTGCATCTATAATCATGACATACCGGAAATAAAAGGGATGTTCCAAAAACGGCTGAATTCTGTTATAATCCTTTACAGTATGTTAGTAGATATGCAAGGAGGGTAAATATGAAGAAATTCGCCGTTGCGGGAATAGTACAGATAGAGACTATTGTAAAGGTAGAGAACATACCGGTTGAATACCGCCCTGTCGTCAACAGGCCGAACACGATCTTTACGAATGTCGGCGGAGATGCCTATAATGAATGTCTTGCGTTAAGGGCTCTCGGCAATGAGGTAATGTTCTTTACAATGACAGGACGTGACAATACCGATATGATAATGAAGGATAAGCTTGTCAGCGAAGCCGATTATGTCTATCCTGCGCTTGAGGCAACACCCTCTGCGGTTATTCTTTATGACGAAAACAGGAAACAGCAGATCTTTGATGATATAAAAAATGTCAGGGACGTAGTCTATCCCATTGAACCGTTTAAGAAAAACATTAACGATGCAGACTGCGTAATACTGGCAAACGCTAATTTCTGCAGGCCTCTCGCGAAGGCCGCGAAGGAGGCGGGAAAGCTTTTAGCGATCAACTTCCGGGGCTTTACCGAGGAAAAATATGAATATAACAGGGATTTTATGGACCTTGCGGATATCATATATTTAAGCGATGACAATATAGTTACGGAGCCCGATGAATTCGTAAGAAAGGTTGCAGACAACCATCCGGCAAAGATAATTATCCTCGGACAGGGTGCAGCCGGAGTGACGATTTTTTCAAGAAAGGATGATCTTTTAGCCCAGTACAAGCCTGTAAAGACTACGGAAATAGTAAATACTGCGGGAGCCGGTAATTCATTGTTTTCATGCTTCCTGCACTGTTATGTCGCGCATGATGATGCCGTCCGTGCCATTAAGAACGCATTGCTTTTTGCATCCTATAAGATAGGCTATATGGGGACCAGCCAGGGCTTCCTCAGGGAAGAGGAGCTGGAGCAATGGTACCACCTTATCTGGGGGTAATTTTATGAATCTTAAGAGGACAGGTACGGGATATTTTTTCGAATGGTACTATATTCTGGTTATCTTTGGATATATATCGACGTTAGCGACTCTTAAGATCCGTCCGGGGATCATTGCGGCATTTTTATTATGTCTTGTAGCTGCCGAGCTTGTATACAGAAAAATGATAACCGTTCAGGGGCTTATTGATAAGCTTATCCTGCTTTATCTGGCATATAATCTGTTGTCGGTGATCTGGCTTAGAGCCTCGGGGATGCCCGTAAACGTTTTCTTCGGGGAGTTTGCCGTATCCGTGCTTCCCATAATATTCTATTTTGCCGGGAAGGGCGCAGGAACGCGTCTTTCCGCCTTTTATGACAGATTTACCATAGCGGTCCTAATAGTCGGTATTCTCGGTATAATATTCCATATCTTTGCTCCGCAGTTTTATATCGATTATTCCTATAATATGATGTTTGTTTCAAAGGCGGACGCGGCTACCACGAGGGTAAGGATGGATTCGGTGGTCGGCTGTACCCTTCTTGCTTTTTTAGGGACTGCCGCGATGATGACCGGCTCATATTTTCTTTCCGCACGGAGAGAGGACAGCCTTGCTGCTTCGGAGCATGGGCTTCCCCGCGGCGGGGCAAAAACCCCTTCTGATGCAGGGGAAGTCTCTTTCCCGGAGCATAAGCCTGATAACAGGGAGATAAAAAATACGGACAGGGTCAAAAACAGAAGAGACATAATAAAGGCTGCAGTATATATTGCTGTCAGCATGATCATCGCAATACTCAGCAACCAGAGATCTGCTCTGGTAACGGTGATCCTGATACTTGTATTTATAAATTATCTGGCGTTTTTCAAGCTGGAGCTTCTCCCGAAAAAATATTTCCGTGCGGAGCTTATTACACTGGCTTTTGCATTTATCCTGCTATGTGTTGTCAAGCCCGATCTTCTCCTTAAGTTCTGGTGGAGGCTTGAATCTCTTCCGGGAGGGATATCCCAGAGAAGCGAACAATGGATCGCCGCGATCAATAATATGTATTCAACCTGGATCGGAAACGGGCTCGGCGCAAACGGACATAAGGCTCTGGGAGTAGAGGGCGCCCATGTAATAGCTGACGGCGGGCTTATCAAGCTTTACTGCGAGGAAGGGATTATCGGTTTTTCAGTTTTTCTTTATATCTTATTCAATGCCTGCGGTAAGGCTCTTAGAGACCTGAGGGAGTATTATGTGGAACTCGGGCTTATAGGCGCGGTGATCTTGCAGTCGATCGGGTCTAATATAATAGCCTTTCAGCTGGCGGCTCCTGTTTTCTGGTTTGCCATAGGGCGGATAAATTCACCTGGATGTTTTTCTGAGGAGAATGACAGGCCGGATATTGCCGTAAAAAAGGCAAAGGCGGAGGGTACGGCATGAAAGTAATGTGTATGTACCTTCCGCAGTATCACAGCTTTCCCGAAAATGACGAATGGTGGGGAAAGGGCTATACGGAATGGACGGCGGTAAAAAGAGGGCGTCCGCTTTTTAAAGGGCATGTACAGCCCAGAATCCCGCTCGGAGAGAGATATTACGATCTGAAAAAGGAGGGAGAAGAGACCCTCAGATGGCAGGCGGAGCTTGCAAAAAAATATGGGGTTTACGGCTTTTCTTTTTATCAGTACTGGTTTAAGGGAAAGCAGTTAATGGAGAGCCCGATGGAAACCCTCTTAGCATGCCGCGATATAGCGATCAGTTATTGCATATGCTGGGCAAATGAAACCTGGACAAGGACCTGGTACGGACTTTCCGAACAGACGCTGATCAAACAGGATTACGGGGATGAGGCTGACTGGAACAGGCATTTTGATTATCTGCTCAGATTTTTCCGGGATGACCGCTATATAAAGATAGATAATAAGCCCCTGTTTATGATATACAGAAGCTTTGACATCGAAAGGCTTTCAGATATGCTCAAGCTTTTCAACGAAAGGGCTAAAGAGGCCGGGTTTGACGGGATCTTTCTGGTTTCCGGAAAGACAAGGGATATGGTCGATGAAAGGACGGAGCTTATAGACGGTTATTATTATTTTGAGCCCGGATATTCATTAAAGAATGATTTTACATCATTTCATAAGCTTGTGTACTATTCTTCCGTTTTTGCAAGGAGTGCTCTGAACAGGATCTTTAAAAGAAAAGTACTGGAAAGAAGGATCCCCGCGGAATGGATATTAAACGCCATAGAAAACAGGGATTATAAGGAAAACGAATTTCCGGGGCTTATACCTGACTGGGACAATACCCCGAGAAGAAGCTATAAGGGACTGGTATATCTGAAAACCTCACCGGAGCGTTTTGAAAAAGCGCTGAAAATTCTTTCAGACAGGGTTTCGGGACACAGGAATGATTTTGTTTTTGTAAATGCCTGGAATGAGTGGGGAGAAGGGGCAATGCTCGAACCGGATGAGTACAGGGGATATGCCTATCTTGAGGCGATACGGAGAGTGGCCGGTACAGGGCTTCAGGCATAAAAAACATTGTTATGAATAAAGTAAGCATTATAGTTATCATATATAAAGTCGAAAAGTATCTGCGGCAATGTCTGGAAAGCCTTGTTTCCCAGTCCTATGAAAACCTTGAGCTCATCCTCGTGGCGGGAACAGGGGATGATGCCTGTATAAAGATCTGCGAGGAATACGAAAAGAAGGATGACAGGATAAAG
>JAIKXO010000198.1 GCA_024684065.1 Lachnospiraceae bacterium | reverse complement strand
TGGATGCGGGAGATCCAGAGAAAACAAGGGCGATGGATATCGATGAGAAGGGCTTTCTTGAAAGGATAACGGCTATCGATACGGCAGGGGCTTTAGGTTATGTCCGCTCCTGCTGTGAAGCATACGGAGCCTGCGAGAGCTATCAGGATCTTCTTGCCTTCAAGAACGGGCTTGCCGAGTTTGCGGTCCTTACCTGTCAGGGGGCAAGGACGGCGGATTCTGTTGACAGGAAGGCGATAATAAGCAAAAAGGAACAGATCATAAAAAGAATATACGAGCTTCCGAATGAGTCTGAGGCTTTTTCCTGCTTAGAGCAGTTTATCAGGGACACGGCGGCGAAGATGCAGGGGAATGCGAAGCCTGTATACAGCAGGCTTGTTTCCTCAATGCTTTCAATGGCGGAGGAGCGATATAGTGACATGGATCTTTCCCTGCAGTATCTGGCGGCGGAAATGAAGGGAAATGCCGCCTATCTGGGAAGGATATTCAAAAATGAGACGGGATGGAGCTTTAACGATTATCTGAGCCATTTACGCACGGAGAAGGCCAGGGAGCTTCTCAGGGATACGGGTATGAAAGGCGGAGAAATAAGCGAGAAGGTGGGATTCTCAAATTATAATTACTTTTATCTGATCTTTAAGAAGCTGACCGGAATGACCCCGATGGATTACAGGAAAAGGATACAGGGGCCGGATGCAACGTGAACATCAAATAAGGACAGGAAGGATATCATATGAATAAACCGGAAGAAGCATTGAATCATGTAAATACCTGCTCTAAGCCGACAGACCTGCGGATCACGGATATGCGCTTTGCGGATATCTGGGGAGCGCCGATGCAGTGCATACTGCTCAAGATATATACTAACCAGGGTCTGGTAGGTTACGGCGAGGTAAGGGACTTTTCGGACAAACGTTATGCGTTAATGCTCAAAAGCAGGCTTATAGGGCAGAATCCCTGTAACGTGGAAAAGATCTTCAAGGAGATCAGACAGTTCGGAGGACAGGCCAGGCAGGGAGGCGGCGTATCCGGTGTCGAGGTGGCTTTATGGGATCTGGTCGGGAAGGCTTATGGGGTTCCGGTTTACCAGCTCCTCGGCGGGAAATACCGCGACCGGATCAGGCTCTACTGCGATACAGACATAGATGGAAAGCGTGACGGAAAGCGGATGGGGGAAGCCCTGAAAGCGCGCCGTGACAAGGGCTTTAGTATACTTAAGATGGATCTGGGCATTGACCTTCTGTTTGATGTTCCCGGCGCGCTTAACGCACCGCTCGGATTTCTTGAAGAGCTTAAAGAACACGGAGATTATAAAGATCACCGTTTCGGGGATCTTGCTACAAGGGAAAAGCTTGACAGGGTAAGGAGCCTTCAGAGTATCGAGCATTTCCGTACCGGTATAAGCGTTACGGAAATCGGCTGGGAATGGCTGGAAAACTATGTTAAGGAGGCTCGTTCGGTGGTAGGCAGTGATATCCCTATAGCGGTTGATCATGTCGGCCATATCGGTCTTACCGAATGCATTAAGCTTGGACGGATGCTTGAAAAATACAACATAGCCTGGATGGAGGATGCGCTTCCGTGGCAGCTCACAGGCCAGTGGGCGATCTTAAGACGGTCAGTGGCCGTTCCGGTAGCGACAGGCGAGGATATTTACTTAAAGGAGAACTTTAAGCCTCTTTTGGAGGCGGATGCGGTTTCGCTCATCCATCCTGATGTGCTTACGGCAGGCGGGATCCTTGAAACAAAAAAGATCGGCGACATGGCGGAGGAATACGGTGTCGGAATGGCGGTACACATGGCGGAGTCTCCTATAGCGGCTCTTGCTGCCGTACACTGCACGGCAGCGACCCAGAACGTTCTTGCCCTTGAATTCCATTCAAATGACATTCCCTGGTGGGAAGACCTTGTTGAATATCCTGAAAAGCCGATCATCCGTGACGGCTATATCAAGGTGCCGGAGCTTCCGGGCCTTGGCATAGAAGGCCTCAATGATGATGTCATAAAAGAGCATATAGATGCTGACAGGCTTCCGGGATTATGGGAGCCTACCGACGAATGGAACGATACCTACGCGCATGACAGGCTGTGGAGCTAGACCGGCGTTGGAAGATTCAGGTGCATTCCTGATGATATTGGTATGTAAAAGCCCCCGGGTTTAATACCGGGGGTTATTTTATTATCCCTGCCGTAACCGGTTTGATCGGTTTTTCTTTATCTATAAAAATATAGAGAAAAGTACAGATTTTGAAATTGTGTATCGGGACATTGGAAAATATAATTATTTCATATAAGAAATATCCAT
>JAIKXO010000191.1 GCA_024684065.1 Lachnospiraceae bacterium | reverse complement strand
CGCTTCACAGATAAGCTCATAATGCCTTAACGATTCAGCGGTCAGTACGGAAACACCGTATTCAATGGCATCAGAAATATCCGATAACTCCTTATGTACTCCGGAATAAATTATCTTTTCCGGAGGGACCTTATATTCCCTGCAGATTAAAAGCTCCCCCGGGCTGCAGACCTCGAAATTATCAATACAGCAATCCTTTAGCATAGAAGGTATCAAGAACGGATTAGCCTTGACAGAATAACACATATTTATTTGTTTTTTTGTTAAATCATTATTTAATATATTGTCAATCTGCCTTATTCTCTGTAAAAGTTCGTCCTGATCAAAAACAAAAACAGGCGTTTTTAAATCGTGGGACATCGCCCTGAATTCGCTGTCAGATATCATCTTATATATACTCCTCTAATGCTTTTCTGTCGATCTTTCCGTTTTTATTAAGCGGAAGCTTATCAAGCCTTATCGTTTTTCCCGGAAGCATAAAAGACGGGAGCTTTCCATGCAGGTTTTCTGAAAGCTCATCCTTCTCTAAATCGCCTTCATATACAAGTATTATTTTTTTTCTTTTCATATCATACAGAGCACACGCTCTTTCAACACCTTCCACAGCCATCGCGGAAACTTCTATATCCATCAGCTCTATCCGCTGTCCTAAATGCTTTATCTGAAAATCCTTTCTTGAATAGTATATCAGATTACCGTCCTCATCATACGCTCCGAGATCCCCGGTTCTGTATATTCTCTCATAGTATCTGGTATTAAGCGGGTTCTGTACAAACGCCTCTGCGGTTTTTTCTGCATCCTTAAAATAACCGATTGCGAGAGCCGTTCCTCCTACACAGATCTCCCCCTTTTCTCCGGGTTTATTAACGGGTTTATCGTCATCCAGGAGAAATACCTTTTCATTTCTGAAAGGAATACCTATCGGAATGATCTCATCCTTTTCAAATTCCCTGTCTATAATATAGTAGGTGCAGTTGCAGGTTATCTCGGTAGGACCGTAGAGGTTGACAAATTCCGCCTTAGGAAGATATTTCCTCCATTTATTCAGCTGTTTTACGGGCATAAGCTCTCCGGAAAACATTACCTTTCTGATTTCCTCCGGCGTCCGGTATTCAAGCCCGTTCATTATAGAGACAAAGCACATGGCTGATACTGCCCAGATAAGTACAGTGACCTTATTATCCGCAAGATAGTCCATTAACACAGCAGGGCTTGAGAAGTATTCCCTGGGAATAAGCTGTACCCTTGCCCCTGTAAATAATCCGCTGTAAATATCCTTGACCGAAACATCAAAATCAAACGGAGCCTGATTTGCCAGTATATCAGCCTCATTTATATCAAAAACAGAGGTAAATTCCGTAATGAAATCGATCACCGACCTGTGACCTACTAAAACACCCTTAGGTACTCCGGTACTTCCACTTGTAAAATTTACATATAACGGCATCTGATCGTAAAAAGCATTCCTGGCCCTGCAAAGAAGCTGCTCATCCTCAGCCTCATTCTCTGCGTCCGCAATGAGCTCGGACAGAAGAATGACCTTTTTATATAGCGCTTCTTCTCCGTCTATTATATCTGACAGATTTTCAATATTATGCTGATCAGTGATTATAATTGCCGGTTCGAGCACCTCAAGGATCTTTATCACCCTCTCTTTAGGCTGCCTTATATCTATAAAGCAATAAAAGCCTCCCGCATAGACGGTTCCGAAAACGGCAGGCATGGCCTTCACGCTCTTTTCCAGATAAAATGCCACCGGCATTTCCAGCCGCAGAGGAGTAGTTTTCATCCCTTTTAAAAATAACGTTGCTATCTTCCGTGACAGCTCTGAAAGTTCATTAAATGTAATGCTGTCAAAGGGATCAGCAAATGCTGTTTTATCCGGAAAACGTATCACTGTATTTTCAAGCATTTCCAGAACATTTATCATAACCTTACCAAATCCTTACCTGATTCTGTTTGCTCAAAGTCAATGCAGCCGACTATGGGATACATTCCTTAAACAGTCGCATTTGACTTTTATCTGACAGCTTCTATAATAATAGATGAAGTGGCTCCATGCAATCAATACCTGTGATAAAGGAGAAAATCAATGAAAAAAACAGCATCCGTCTTTGATCTTTCCGGTGTCCCCATCTCTGTCAGCCCTTTCGGAAACGGACATCTCCATGTAACCTATCTTGTCGAGACAGAGAACGGTAAACGGTATATACTTCAGAAAATCAACCAGGATGCATTCCGGAATGTACCTGCTCTGATGGAAAACATCCTCGCCATCACCGGTCACCTGGCTAAAAAGGTCTCCGATCCCAGAGAGTGCCTTCACGTCATCCCGACTTTAGACGGGAAGCCTTATTACCAGGATCCGGATGGAGAATGCTGGCGTGTTTTTGATTATATTGAAGACAGCCTGTGTCTTGAGAAGATCCGTACCCGGGAGGATTTTACCCAGGTTGCCGTTGCCTTTGGCAGATTCTCAGGCATGCTCTCGGATTATCCCGCCGAAACACTTCATGAAACGATTCCCGATTTCCATAATACCCCTGTCCGATTCCGGAAATTCCATAAGGCCGTACAAAATGACGAATATGGCAGGGCAAAAAATGTCAGAGACGAGATAGAATTTCTTCTTTCTCATGAGAATGAAGCTTCTGTTCTCCAGAATATGAGAGAAACAGGCGCGCTTCCCGTTCGGGTCACCCATAACGATACAAAATTAAATAATGTCATGCTGGACAAAAAAACTGGAAAGGCACTCTGTGTCATCGATTTGGATACCGTCATGCCGGGTCTTGCCGCCTACGATTTTGGTGATGCGATACGCTTTGGCGCCTCTACCGGGCTTGAGGACGAAAAGGATCTTAATAAGGTAGAACTCGATCTGAACCTGTATCAAAGCTTTGCGGAAGGCTTTATCGCTAATTTCAGCGATCTGACGCCTGATGAGCTTACATCCCTGCCTTTAGGCGCAAAGCTTATGACTCTGGAAAACGGCGTACGGTTCCTTACCGATTATCTGGAAGGAGATCATTATTTTTCAACAGCCTACCCGGAACATAACCTGGACCGTTCCAGGACTCAGATAAAGCTTGTTAAAGATACCGAAATAAAATGGAACGAAATCCTTAAAATGATGGAAACGATCACAGCTTAGGAGAGCCTTAAATCTAGATCGCGTTTTCAGAAACGTTATCCTTTGACGCCGCCCGAAGTCAGTCCTGACACCAGATATTTCTCTATGCTCATAAACAGGATGACTACCGGTATTGTAGCAAGCAGAGCCGCCGCAAACAGATACTGCCATTCTATCATGTTAAAGGAAGAAAACTGGGTTATACCCACGGTGATCGGTCTGTTGGAGGCTGTCGAGATCAATACTGTTGAGATCGTATATTCATTCCATGCATTGATAAATACGAATATCAGCACCGTTACGATCCCCGGCGCTGCCATCGGGATCAAAACCTTCGTAAGGCTCTGCCGCCTGGTGCAGCCATCGATCATAGCCGCCTCTTCCATTTCAGAAGAAATCGATACAAAAGTTCCTCTAAGAAGCCAGATAGCGAAAGCCTGATTAAAAGCCGCATTGATAAACATAAGACCTACTATTGAATCACTGAGCCCCAGGGTCCCCATAAGCTGTGCTATACCAATTAAAAGCACCACGGGTGAAAACATCTGGCTCATGATCACAAATCCCAGAAAAGCCTTCTTTCCTTTAAAATTCATACGTGAAAGCGCATAGGCCGCCGGAGTTCCGCATAGCAGGGAAATAAGGGTAGCGCCTCCCGCTATCATCACGGAATTCATAAGATAACGCGGCACGCCTCTGTCGATAATATCTTTCAGATTCTTCCATTCCCATTTTGTCGGCAGCATATGTAAAAAATACATATCTGTCGTCTCGGCATTGGATCTGAATGCCGTGATCAGCATGACATAATAAGGATAAAGAACGATCACACACAGGATGATCACAAAGGCATATAAGAGTCCCCTGAGAAAAGGCCGTTTCATCTCCGTAAAACGAAGCTTCATGCATCCTGCAAGGATAAGAAAGATACAGGGGATCAACAGCCACACCATACCGGAACATGAAAAGCCCGGCTGCTTGAAAGCCGCTTCGGCGGCATCTCCGAGGGTTCCGTTAAAGAGGAACCTGTCAAGCGCTGCATAAAACTCCTCTTTTCCTTCCGTTATCAGCTCCTCACCATATAAAGTCAGACGCCTGGAAAAAGTATAGTTCCCTGACAGGATGAAAACCGGCGCTAAAAGCATCGCTAAAAGAGATAACAGACAGGAAGCCGAATACAGGATCCTGACCGTTTTGTGCATCTTTCCTCCTCCGTTTAAAGAGTTTTCCGTGCCTGAAATATCTCCTGCAGCACCTGATGCCCCTTTATCGGGGAACAGGAAACAGCCGCATAACGCAAAAATCACACTGAGACAGATACATACAGCCATGCAGGTAGCTATCCGTCCCGGCAGGAGCGATCCCCCAATAAAGGAGAAAATTGTTTTGTGTACCGTGCTTCCTATGTAAAAGCTAATAAGAGAAGTGGTCTCCCCTTTGGAATTGGTCCGTAGAGTCTCTTCTTCGGAAAGCTCTACCATAAATCCCTGATCCCTGTATTCTTCAAGGACTTCCTGTACCTCCTCAGAGACCTGCAGATACTTTTCATCTCCCTTAAAAGTATTGGATGATTTTTTAGTGTAAACCCTGCCCTCGAACTGATAAAGAGGCAGATTTGCAAGACATGCAGCCAATATAAGCCCTGCCAGTATAAGCAAAAGAGCTCCCGTATTTCGTTTTATTCCTCCAGACCTCAATTTGCTTCCTCCTTTTGCATAACAGCAGTCATATAAATTCCGGCACAGATACAAAGGATCACAAATCCGATCACAGACAGAGCCGTAGCAGGTCCCTTCTTTCTGTCATAAAAGCTCAGCATATACAGATAAGTGATCATTGTGTCAGTCTTATTGGCGGGAGCCCCCTTTGTCATAGTATATATTATGGGGAAGGAATTGAATACATAGATGATATTCAGCACCGTGCTTACCGTCAATGAAGGCTTTACAAGGGGAAGCGTAATGTTAAACAGGCTGTACCAGAAGCCGGCTCCGTCCACTCTGGCTGCTTCGTACAGTGAGTCATCGATCGACTGGAGTCCCGAAAGCACACAGAAAGCAACAAAAGGTATCGTAACAAAAATACCCACCGCACATTCCCAGATAAATTCAACCTGATAGGAAGAGCGCCAATTCACAGCCTGGCGGATGATCCCAAGATTTAACAGAACATTGTTGAGATTCCCGTATTCATATTTAATAATGTAATTCCAGACAGAGGCCTGGATCACAAGAGACGTGGCCCACGGAAAGATCAATACCGCACGGACTATCTTCCTGCCATGAAATTCCTCATTGAGCACCAGTGCAATAATGAACCCGAACAGCGTGGAAAGTCCCACAACCGAAAGCACCCACCAGAGCGTATTTATCATCACCGTCTTAAATGCCGGCAGGGAAACGGCATCGGAATAGTTCTTCAGACCGATAAAGTTTCCTACAACACCGGATTTTGAGATTTCGCTGAATGACATTCTAAAGACGATAATGATAGGATAGACCACAAATACTGCGATCAAAAGAATACTCGGCAGAAGCCAGAGATATGGCATAAGGTTTTGGCGCCTTCTTGTCGTTTTCAAAACTGATCCCCCTCTGTTAACCGGACAGGAAAAAACATCCCTGTCCGCCTTAAGGCTTTATCACGCACATAACGACACACGCCAAAGAAGCTTTGGCGTGTGCCGTATATCAGTTACTTCATATTATTTACGGAAGCTGCTCCTGTAAAGCATCCAATTCTTCCTGTACATCAGCTCCTGCAAGCGCATTCTGCTCTGCTGCGATCACGCCCTGCTTAACCTGATCCCATTCTGCCTTTGCGGCAGGATAGAACTGACAGGAATCAAGCACTGAGAGCCATGCCTCAAAGCTGGGATCTGAAGCAACAAGTGCCTCTACTGCTGAGTTGACTGCAGGTAAGAAGCCCTCCATGCTGACCCATCCTACATAATTCTCAGGATCATAGAAGAACTTTAAGAATCTGCCTATGGCTTCATTTCTGGCATCCTGATCCGGAGCGCTGTCGTCCTTAAAGGCCATTACACGGTCCATAACGCCTACGGATGAGGAGGTCTTACCCTCATTTGCAGGAAGGGAAGCTGTTGCCATATTGATATCGCCGCCCTTATCGGATACGTAGGTAGGAAGCTGGTTCGGAGCGATCAACATAGCAAGCTTTCCGGCCGCGAACATATCCTGAAGGTCATAACGGGTCTGGGTTGCGGGATTCGGATTTGTGAAGCCCTTATCAACAAGACCGATAGCATATTCAATAGCTTCTACGTTCTCAGGTGTATTTACAGCCCAGTTTCCGTCTTTATCCACGAAACCGCCGCCATTGCCCCATGTATAATAAGCAAAAGCCGCCTGGCCTTCATCTGTTGTCATGTCAATACCCCAGGGATAAACCTCTCCGTCATAGAAATCAAGGATCGCCTGGCTCACATCCTCAAGCTCTGCCCAGGTAGTAGGAACCTCTACTCCAACCTCTTCAAGCATATCCACATTATAGAATAATGCCCTTGCGCTGGCCAGATCAGGAACTGCCCACACCGTGCCGTCGATCACTGACTGGTCTATGAAAGACGGGAAGAAATCCTTATAAAGGTCTTCAGGACAATAATCCTCTACGGGAAGAAGAAGACCTTCATTTGCATAGTTTGCAAATACGTCTATATTCAGGATATCCGGCGCGTTTCCGTTTGCAATACGGGTATCAACTACCGTATATACATCATTCCAGGATACTACCTCAAGATTCAGCTTTATGTCCGGATTCTCTTCCTCGAACTTATCCACAAAGCTGGTGCCGTTCATGCCTGTACTGCCTTTTAAGAACCAGTCATTGGTATTCGGTCCGTACTGGCAGATAATAACATCAAGCGTAATGGCGTCGCCTGAAGCGGCTTCCTGTGCAGGCTCTTCGGCTTCCGCGGCAGGCTCTTGTGCCTCTGTGTCGGGAGCCTCTGCTTCCGTACTATCGGCAGCCGGCGCTAACTCTGCTGTGGGTGCGGCCGCGCATGCCGTCAGAGTGACTGTCATCGCTGCCGTCAACAATAATGAAATCAGCTTTTTCATGTAATACCTCCCAATTTTATAAATTTTTCACAAAAGTGACAGGATTATTTTAAGATTTTCCCGTCATTTTGTCAAGAAACACCTTATCATTTTTGAATTTACCGCCGAACCCTTAAAGCCTTCCGATCACCCAGTCTGACTACGTAAAATAAGCCTCTGAAATTCATGCAAATAAAAAGAAGAGCCTTGTGAAAGCTCTTCTTAACCTGATCGTGCCGCAGATCGGAATCGAACCGATACGGGTATCACTACCCACGGGATTTTAAGTCCCGGGCGTCTGCCAGTTCCGCCACTGCGGCTTAGCTCTAAGTTCGTTTACGAACTTAGAGCATTACTTGACGTTGTTTACAACGTCAAGTCTTCTCCATTACTTCGCTTGCGAACTTGGAACATGGCCTGGCATTGTTTACAATGCCAGGTAAAAATGGGACCTATAGGGCTCGAACCTATGACCCTCTGCTTGTAAGGCAGATGCTCTCCCAGCTGAGCTAAGATCCCTTCATAAGGGAAGTTAAGTTCGAATTTTACTTCGTTGAAATAAGTCGTTTCTTAAACCTCTAATGATTTGCTTACGCAAATCATGCAAAAAAGTTCTCTGTCTTATTTCAACTCCATATCTCCCGAATATGCCCGAGAACTTTTTTGTTATTTGAATTTTACTTCGTAAAATTCAAATCACGACCCAGACGGGACTCGAACCCGTGACCTCCGCCGTGACAGGGCGGCGCTCTAACCAACTGAGCCACTGGGCCAACAAATATACAAACCAAATACTATCAAAAAACCACTTTTACGTCAAGCTGAATTTAATATTGACACCTAAACCGCTGCCAGACCGGGATCAGCCTATAATTGCATGGATTCATCATATGCCTTGAGCACCTCTTCCGTCTCTCCAAGCATCATAAAATTACCGTCATTGATCCACAGGACTTTATTGCAGAATTTCTTCAGAGTTTCAGTCGCATGCGAAACTATCAGTACCGTTCTGTCAGACATCATAAGTTCTTCCATTTTCTTAAAACTCTTCTTACGAAATCTCTCATCGCCTACAGAGAGCACCTCGTCAACAAGCATGATATCCGTATCAAGAATAGCTGTCACGGAAAAAGAAAGCTTTGAATACATTCCGGAGGAATATGTCCTGACCGGACGGTCAATAAAATCTCCAAGTTCGGAAAACTCTATGATCTCATCCATATGCTCCTTAACATAATCAAGCCTGCACCCAAGAAGCATTCCGGATTTCAGGATATTCTCTCTTCCCGTATTATTTCCGTTAAACCCGATACCTATCGCCATAAGCGACACACGGTTCCCATGGGTATCGATCTCTCCTTCATCAGGCTGGAAAATTCCCGCGACAGATCTGAGCAGCGTAGTCTTTCCCGAACCGTTTCTTCCGACTATACCAAGGATCTCACCCTGATCTACAGAGAAAGAAACATCGTTGACGGCCCTGATCACGTCAGCCTTTCTGACCTCTCCCTTTGCCAGTGACCTGGCAAGCTTCATATTTGAAAGGTTTCTGTAATCTATACTCACATGTTTGACATCTAACGCAACCTTACCCATTTTGACACCACCTCTGATTTATATCTTTCATGAATTTTCTGTCATTTCAGCGGATCAGGAACGATGACATGCCGCTTTTCATGCTTTCGGCAAAAGTTCCGAAACCCGGTCTTATCCGTATCATTAAAGCACAGACTCAAGACACCATGTAAAAGCATCCGCGCAACGGATATCTATATCCTTAAAATGGTTCCCGTCATTCCACTTAAGTATCGTTTCTTTGCCTTCCCGCGCTAAGATCTGATGCTGCAAACGTATATTATCTCCTACTGCCTTCATAGTCCTGTTTTTTGTCTTCTCCTCTTTGTCTCCGAGGCTGAGATAAATGCAATGAGTCTTGGCGGTATTTTCATTTATATAGTTTGTCCAGCCCGGAAACCATACTGAAGGAGATGCTGCCGCAACAGCCGAAAAAGACTCTGTCTGATATCCGCACCATAACGAAAACAAAGCCGCAAGCGAATAACCGCCTATAATGACGGGAGCCTTCTTAAGTCCGGACTTTTGCAAAGCAGAAGGTAAAAGCTCATTCAGAATAAAATCAAGAGTATCATGCGCTCCTCCCTTAAAACCTTCCCTGCCAAATACGGGATCCGCTGTCCATGGTGATAATTCATCATTCCAGTTATCCACCTTAAAAGCAGCATACAGAAACCCGGAACGGCTCTTTTGCGATATCAGCTCAACCTGTCTGCCCAGCACCCTGACCGTATCTTCCTCAACAGGCTGTATGATAATACACTCAGGTTTTTCTTTAATATAAAAATAACACTGCTTCTTATCCAGCCTGAAAATTTCTTTTTCCATAGCCTCTTCCTTTTTAAAGAGCCTTTATCATCATCTGTCGAAAACATCGGTCAGGCAGTATTAAAGCAATCTTTTATGCCTGTTTTGATCTGTTCAGTACAAATATAGCAGTAACCAGTAAAACAACTTCGATCAACAGCGCTATCCACGGCGACAACATGATCCCTGCAATAAGATACCCCACTGCGCATACCACCGCAACCATCGTCGCATATGGAAGCTGTGTTCCGACATGTTTGATATGTTCGCACTCGGCTCCGGTAGAAGCCAGTATCGTGGTATCCGACATAGGGGAACAATGGTCTCCGTAAACAGATCCCGCAAGGGTCGCCCCCAGCGCTGGTATCAGATAAACAGCGGCACCCTCTGCCTCACATATCATGGCAACTATCGGGATAAGCATTCCAAAGGTACCCCATGAGGTTCCCATGGAGAAGCTCATCAGGGCTGCTATTATAAAGATTATAACAGGCAAAAGATAAAGCGGCATATTAGACGAGCTTACAAATCCGGAAATAAAAATGCCGGTCCCTATCAGTTGGCGGCATACTCCTCCCAGACTCCAGGAAAGGATAAGTATAAGCATCGGCGGAACTATGCTTCCGATACCGCTTACGATAGTCTCTATGAATTCCTTCGGACTCATCAGTTTTCTGGGAAGATACAGGAGCATTGCAGTGACCAGTCCTGCGAACGCCCCAAGTGACAACCCGGCTGTCGGATTATATCCTATCGCCTCAGAAAAGCTCGTTCCTGCAAAAAAACCTCCTACATACGCCATTCCGAGGATCGCACATATTATAAGGACAAGAATGGGCAGGACCAGATCTATAACATGGCCCTTTGTCTCCTGCGTGTCTTCAGTCTTCGTCTCCGGAGATTCTTCCGCCATTGCTCTCTCCTCCGCTTTCTTCATCGGACCGAAATCCTTCCCTGAAAGACAGATAAATAATACCATTATTATTGTCAGTAAAGCATAAAAATTATAAGGAATGGTCGAAAGGAACATGTTGAAACCGTTTTTTTCGTTTACTTCACTGGCAACAGCCACAGCCCAGCTTGAAACCGGTGCGATGATACATACCGGAGCCGCTGTCGCGTCAATGATATATGCGAGCTTTTCACGTGAAATCTTCAGCCTGTCCGTGATCGGCCTCATAACTGTTCCGACCGTAAGACAGTTGAATCCGTCATCGATGAAGATCAGTACTCCAAGGAACGATGTTGCAAGCAGGGCCGATCTTCTGCTTTTCAGTTTTTTTCCGGCCCAGCGTCCATAAGCCATGCTGCCTCCTGATTTTGACACAAGCATTACAACCGCCCAAAGAAGTGCAAGAAAGATTATCATGTAAGAATTATCCGAAATCTTCGCACTCATCATATCGAAGGTCATAGCTACGGCCGAAATAACAGAACCTCCTCCGAAAAAGCTGTAAATGAGCATTCCTGAGAATATGCCGACGAACAGTGACGAATACACCTCTTTTGTAATAAGAGCAAGCGTAATCGCCAAAATAGGCGGTAGTATCGAAAGCCACCCTGTTTCTATCATTACAAAATCCATATGAACTACCTCTGAAATCCTTTTGAAACCGCCTGTTTTGCTACATTACAATACTATACGTCATTAAACCACGCGCCACATGGAATGTCAACTCTGTTAAGACCTGTACACAGCTCTTTTCCGATAGGATCGGCAACATAAGATAAGCCCTTACGGATATCTTAACCTGATTATTATCACCGCTCTTTAAAACCGGATCGGACTTCCCCTGCCATGTATAAAGATCCAAAGGCTACGACAGGAGAGGATCCCCCGGACAGTTTAAGCGCCTGCTCTATTCCTTCATAAACCGAGGAACAGGAAACAGCATGTACACCCTGTTTTAATATACAGCTTTCAAGGTCTTTTGCAGACAGGGCACGCGGACTGTCCACCGTTACACATACGAAGGAAGCGGCATAAGGAAGAACGCTTTCGATCATGTGCTCATAATCCTTATCTGCAAGCACACCCATAAGAAATACAGCCTTTTCGCCGTTAAGGAGTGTTGAAAGACTGTCAGCCAGCGCCACGGCACATTGCGGGTTATGGCCCCCGTCCAGGATAAACAGCGGGGACCGGCATAAAATCTCAAGCCTGGCAGGCCATTTCACTTCTGAAAGGCCATTCTTAACCGAGACATCCGGTATCGTAAAACCCCTTTTTCTAAGTATTTCTACCCCCGTAAGTACCAGAGCGGCATTGTGAAGCTGGTGCGCCCCGAGAAGAGGCAGATAGTAATCATCCTGATCCCATAAGAATCTTTGCCCTTCAATAGAAGAGGCGATCAGTCGAAGCCTTTGAAAATCTACAATCTCCAAAGGCACTTCCTTATCATTACATACCTTTTTTATTATTTCATTTACCCTTGGATCTCCGTCATAACAGACGCAGGAACATCCTGATTTTATGATCCCCGCTTTCGTAAACGCGATCTCCTCTATAGTCGAGCCAAGATATTCTGTATGCTCAAGACCAATATTTGTTATCACCGCAAGTTCCGGCGCATCGATAACATTGGTGCTGTCAAGCGCACCGCCCATTCCCACTTCAAATACCACGATATCGCAGCGCTCCTCCCGAAAATAAGTAAGCGCCACAGCCGTAACCAGCTCGAACTGACTCGGATGATCCTCCATCTCCTCCGCAATGTCCCGTACCCGTTCTGTGACCTCAGCCAGACGATTTTCGGGAATATGCCTTCCATTGATCTGGATACGTTCGTTAAATGTTTCTATATACGGTGAAGTATACAGCCCTGTCTTATATCCCGCTTTTTGCAGAATAGAGGCAAACATGGCACAGGTACTTCCCTTTCCGTTGCTTCCCGCCACATGAATGAATTTCAGCTTTTTCTGGGGATCATTAAGGGCATGCATCAGCTGCCTGGTACGGTCAAGTCCGAGTCTGACAGTGCTCCAGCCATAACTCTCAATATAAGCAACAGCCTCCTGCCCGGTCATTCTATCACCTTCTTTATCTGAAGCAATACAGCCTGCTGAATTACGGTTATAACGATAAACTGCACCGGGATAAGGATACCGCATTGGACTATGCGGGTTGAAAGAAGCGGGATATACGGAGATCCGTAAAGGATTGAAATCCAAAGCGAATTAAGCAACAGGCTCAAAATAAGCTGATTAATAAGGACGGCTGACAGAGTACGTATATATGACTGCCTTTCAAATAAAAAGACACCAAATATTATTCCCGTCAGAAATGCGGTAAACGTAAACCCGGGGAAATATGCGCCGATGGGAAACAGGATCGCACCTATAAAATCTCCCAATGCCGCTACCAGTCCCGCAGGTATCGGCCCCATAAGCATTGCCACAAGCACGATCGGAACAAAATTGAAACCGATCTTTAAATTCCATGCATTAAAGGATAAAAATCGGGAAAGTACCACCTCCATGGCGGTAAACACGGCAATATATGTAATATGCTTAGGCCTGATCTTCTTCATCTTAACACCTGTTTCCGGCAAAATACGGGCTGTGTTTTTCCGGAATGGAAAATATAGCAAAAGCAGCCAAAAGCTTCCGACTGCTTTCGGCTGCTTTTTTATATATAAAACTACCCTTATTCTTTATTCTACAACCTCGAAATCAATGACCGGTACTTCCATCGCGGCTTCTGTAAGCTCATTGAAAAGCTCCTCGGCTTCCGCGGGATCTTCGGGAATCTCCTTATCTTCATCGAAAACATTCTTATCCCTCAAAAATCCATAATAAGAAGCATTTCCCTGTTCATCATAATCTACGCTGATAAGATCCTTCACCATAAGGCCTGTACCGTCCTCGTTCAGGAAATCGGATTCATACTCATGATTCCCTCCTCCATACAGAAGCTTTCCATCGCACCTGATCGGATACGCGGTTCCGTAGCTGAAGAAATTGCCTATATTTACTACTTCGCCGTCATAGTCGCCATAAAGATAGACTTCCATGGACGCCTGATGTCCCTCCAGATCATCAAAGGTGGCCTCAGCTATCGCGAGCAGCTCTCCATCATAGCCCTCTAACTCGATATAGGCATAGCCGTTTCCTTCCTTAAGGCAGGAGATCAGATCCTCATAGCTGTCAAATACATTTCTTTCGGTTTCAAATTCTACAAAAGAGGAATAGACTCCGCCTTCATCCATAGGCTGATACATAGCCTGTGCTACAGCTACGATATCAAAGCCGTCAAGATCCTCGGCAGAAGTAGAGACTGAGAACATCATCCCCAGTACTTCGTCATACCAGAGGCAGCTGTCAACGGTCTCTTCCTCCGTAACCGCTCTGCGGATCTGTCCGGGTGTGTCATATATATCCTGATCTTCCTCAACATCCCAGGTATAGAAGAGTCCCGAAATATCCTCAAACTCTTCTGCAGGCTTCATTCGTGCACAAAAGCTGAGCCCGTCAAGTTCAAAATCCATCTCGGCCAGCTTATCGGATTCCATAATGCGATATGAAACATTTTCCGCTCCGTCCGGAACAATAAACTGCGCACCGATCAGGTCGGCAACCTCCTCAACGGATACATCATCCCTCCAGGGATTTGCAACCTCTGTTGTCTCTGTTGTCTCTGTAACCTCTTCTTCAGATTTTTCCTCCGAAACATCCGCTTCGGGAGTCACACTTTCTTTCTCAGTAAGAGTCAATTCTGCCGGAGCTTCGCCGCTGCATCCCGTGAAGGATAACATAAGCGTTAAAACAACGGAAGCAGTAATGATTTTATAAAACTTTTTTTTCATTTTTCCTCCTTGTTATTAATGATTCTGCCAGTCGCAGAAATTCATCGGAATAAACAGTCTGCAGAAAACCTGAATTCCGCATGATCACAAGCTTCAGTATAAACAATAATGAATACACCGTAAAGGATTATTTCTCATCTGCTAAAAGGTTTTTGCTCCGGAATGTCTGAAATACCCCTTTCAGAATCAAAAACTCCGATATTTATCGAATTATCTCCGTCACGGTTCAAAACGCCTGTCAGGCTCTGATGCTCCTAAAAGACATACATCCCGTTTTCTTTTAAGCTTTGTATAATATCTTCCCGGCTTCCCTGAAGAGGTATCACCTTCTCAAAGACCTGTGTTATTCCGGCCGAGATAAGCTGTGCAAAAGATCCGTCCTCCTTCTCCTGCCTGCCTGCCATGGTAGAGGAAACATCCACGATAACGTCCTTTTTCCTGGGCGTGATATAAAGCGTATATTCATCGCCTGATGAGGCATTTATTTCCTTAAGACCTGTTTCCCAGACTGCGTCATTTGAAAAATTGTCGCTTACAAGGGTGCCGTTTTTATCAAACAGACTTCCGATATCTCCCCTGTAATCAATTTTTAAAAGCGAATCCTTCGCTTTTTCGTTGAGCCCGGGAAGCTTTATTATATATCTTGAAGATCCGCACTGTTTGGCCGTGACGTTTAAGACTTCTTCATCCACATATTCAAGTCTTATGTTTTCCCCGTCACAGACCGCTAAACCTTCAGACAAAAACGAAACCGTATGCCCCTTTATATCGATCTCGGTATATTCAAAGCTCTGCCTTCTGGAAAGGACTGCAAAATTCACCGCCCCGTTACGGCAGTCCTTTTTAAACCGGAGCATTTCCTCTCCTTTAGCTTCATACATTTCCCCGTCTTCAAATAAGAATCTTCCGTTCATACCCTCAGGTATAAAAAAGAAATATGTCACGCCGCTGTCATCCCTTATCCGGGAAAGAGGCTGGGCAGTCGCATATTTAAGGAGCGTTCCTTCAATATCCATATTAAACGGAAGTACCGCAGACTCACAGGCGGCGATGGAAATATCCGGTATCGTGATCTCCTCATCCTTAAGAATGATCTTTATCGACTCATTATCCTTATCCCTGCACTCCGCATGATCCTGATAGTTATTTATAAAAACAAAGCCCTTCTTTCCGTCAGTCCTTAAGGCATACCTTAGGCTGTCCGTATCCTCAGGCGCTATATCCCCGCTCTCTTTCGGTAATGCGGTTACAAGGTCGCATAACAAGTCTTCGAAATGCTTTGCAAAAAGGTGAAGGGTCCTAAGCCTGTAAAAGCTCGGCCTTATCTGCCCGAATTCACCTATAGGGGCCTGATAATCATAGGAAATCCTGGGACACTGAAATTCATTAAGATACTCGGTCTTTTCACCGTGAGGGTTACTTCCGCCCCTGTACATATAATAACCAAGGAAATTACAGCCGCCGGCCATTTTTATGTTTGCCATTGCATCTACGGATTCAAAAGGAAACTGAAATCTGTAGTTGTAAAAATTAATCATACCGCCGCCCATTTCACAGCAGGAATAGGGCATGGTTTCCGGATCGTAATCGGGTTCGAAATTATAAGTTTTTGGCACGCTGCTGTTATGATTATCCCGGTAAATATATTCGGGAGTCGCCGGATGTACATATTCCCTGTGATAGAACATCCAGGGCCAGAAAGCATAACCTCCCCATAAAGGCAGCATTTCATCAACAGGCGTAGCAGCACCGCCCCATCCCGTACATGTATAAAACGGAGTATCAATACCCTCTTCTATGGCAATGCGTTTAAGCTTTACCATGTAATCTTTTCCGTCTTTTCCGGCGGGAACCCATTCATCTGATACGCCCGTCGTCATCTCCCACGGAGCGCCCGAATGCATATATTCGTTTTCTATCTGGACCGCTATGATTGGGCCTCCGTCTTTGTAAAAAAGCCCCTGAACCTGCTCCGATATTTTAGAATACAGGATCCGCACACAGTTCAAAAAGCCATCATTATCACTCCGGACTTCAAACGGCTTGCCATACAGCCAGTCGGGAAGGCCTCCGTTTCTGGCCTCTCCGTGGTCAAACGGACCGATCCTTAATATCACGTGCATTCCATATTTCTGACAGATTTCGACGAATTTTCTTAGGTTCCTTCTTCCGTCAAACCTGAACCTGCCCTCGATCTCTTCGTGATGGTTCCAGAACACATAGCTTGAGATTATATTCAGCCCTCCCGCCTTCATCTTAAGGACAGTATCCTCCCATCGGTCTTCAGGCACCCTGCTGTAATGACACTCGCCGCTTATTGCGAAAAACGGCTTTCCGTCGAACATCATATAGTAATTACTGAACCCGAGTTCTGTTCCGTCTTTGTCTTTTCCGAAAAACTTATCCTTCGGAAGAAAAAAAATATTCTGTTTTCTTATATTTCCAATATCTATATGATGCTCCATATTCTTCCTGTATGAAATGCCCCGGTATTATCCAGGTCTTATCCGCAAACTCTTTTATACAACTGTCATTAAAACGTTGCTTATGTTTCAGAAGGCTGTCATCACTATTTCCTTGAATCCCTCTCTGCCGTCATTGTCTTGAGATTTTTAAGCTCTATTTCGTTTAAAAGGCTGTTCTGCTTCTTGTCAAACTCTTCCGGCTCATATCTGGGCGTATACCAGTCTTTGCTGTCAAAGTAATCCTGAAGCTCCCTGGATTTGAATTTTCTCCCATGACGGGCATAGATCTCATTTATAGCAAGCCTCAGATCCTCATCGGACAGTTTTTTTAGACTGTCTCTGCTTATAAGCTCACTGTCCGAATCTGATATGATATAGTCTTTGCTGTCTGGATCGCGTTTTTTTTCATCCTCCCTGGTCCCGCCTTTGTTTCCGTCTTCTCCTCCATTGTCTTTTTTGTCGGATGAGCTTTCAGAAGATTTCGAATCGTCATTTGAGTTTTTCCTTTTTCTTTCCCAGGAAGAAACCAGTCCGCGTTTTCCTGATGAAGCAGAGCTTTCATCCATAGAACTGTCATCGCCGGAGCTTCTCTCCGATTTATCGGACTTGCTCCCGCCTGTGTTTTTCTTTTGCCTTGATGATGCCAAAAGGAAACTGTCCGCACCGGCATCATCATTTGTGTCGAAGCAGAGCCTGCCGGATTCTGCCGACTTTACAGAATTATCATTTTTCATAAAAGCCGTAAGCGATATAAAAGCCAGTGACAATAACATTGACAATAATAATTTGCCTCTCATAATCCTTACTTCCTTTCTGTATGATCCTAATATTAATGCATTATTATATGTCCGCTTCAATCCAGATTATAGCAAAAAAGGCAGTAAACTGCACTCCCTTTTTCCGGGAACAGTTATTCCGTAATATGAACGTCTACCTCGAAGCTCAGCCCCTCGGAACATGAAACTGCCACTCTGGTATCCCCCGTAGACAAAGGAACGATAACCCCGTCATCCCTGACGATACATAAAGCCTCGTTTTCAGACCGAAAAGAAACCCCGTACTGATTTATACTGTCGTCCAGGAGTTCACGTATGGAGTAATTTTCATATCTCATTATCGGCCTGACCGCTATACAGTATGGACCGGACATGGAGACGGTATATTCCTTTTTATAAGATGAAAACTCTGTGATATTCCCTCTCCCGTCCACATTTTTCTCAAGCGAACAAAAGCACAGATCCCTGCTCATCCCCCTGTATTTTATCGTCACATAGGTTATGCCCGGATTTACCGGCCTTATCATACCTCCCTCTATAGATATCACATTCCTGTCATAACCGCTGAAGCGGATGTCGGAAGCATTCAGATAATGCCTGTCGCGGTTACTGTCAACCCAATAATAATTCACGCTGTAGGTACCGCTTCCGCAGACCATACGGTTTACGAGTGGCTCTGCTCCCACCATGAGAGGATGATTTTCCGCGTTTGCTTTTCCATAATCAATCTTTTCTTTCAGATTATCAAGGCCATCCTCACTGTTATCGGGCTCATCGGTCAATGTGATCGATACCGGAGCAAAACGGGTGACCCAGGCACCCCAGGCGCTGTTTCCACTACCTGAATAAGCATATCCGATAAGTGCCGGATCCCCGTTCTTTATATGCCCTTTCTCATCACTCATCAGGCCGCAGTTATGGCTTCCACAGATCACATTGGTGTTTAACTCGGAAACTCTTTCAAAATAAACTCCATCATCCGATTCATAATACAAAAGACAGCTTTCTGTTGAAAATCTCCTGTTGGTACAAACTGCAATAAACTTGCCGTATTCCTCCACATATGCCACATCCCATGAATCACAGTCAGAATAAGCATAACCCTCTTTCCCTGTACCATCCGCTTCGTCTGTGCAGTCTGTTCTGTCTGTGGCATAGCCCCTGAATGCGATCTCATTCGGCCAATTATCGCTTGAAATGTCAGCGGTATAAACCTCTGTTGCCCTGAACCGATTATAATCCAGGGAATAAGCATCCAATGTTATATATAAATACAGTGTTTCATCTACTATCACAAAAGAAGGCTCGCCTCTTCCCCAGCCCAAACCCTGTCCGTCATAATATACCAAAGGTTCGGGTGATCCTCCCCAGCCGGAACCGTTCCATTTTTCATATGGACCATCGGGATAAGGCGATCTTGCTATAAAAACACTGTTACAGAATCCTTGGAATTTCTCATCGATCGTCGAGGTGTAGCCTATATAATAGTATCCGTTGTGATAAAATACATCCGGATCGCATACGGAATAATTATCCATGGATTCAGGTGATGGAGACAGAACGGCCTTTTCATCTGTCCAGGTAACCCCTCCGTCATCCGAATGCTTATACAGTATCCAGTCAAGTTCTTTTTTTCCATTTCCCGGAGCTGAAAGCCAGACATCCATGCCACCGTCATCATGAAGCATTATCGATGGTCCGAAACGATAATCGGTTCTGTTTGCGTAAGAAGGCGTATATATATCATATCCGCTGTCAGTAACGGTCAGCTTTAAATGACCTGAAGGTTTTATATCATGGTTTTCCGGCTCAGTGGGCAATACAGGATCGTAATTTTCGTCTTCAGAAAAATCACTGTCACCAATGATCGTATTCTTCTTATGATCATCATCTGATGCTCCTCTATCATTTTCTTTTTCATTTGGTGAACAGCCGCATAATGTGACGATTACGGTTATTAAAAGAGCAAGAGTAATGAAATTTAAATGACAATTCAGATTTCGCATATTATCTCCATAAAACAAAGAATCCAGACAAATCATATGTCTGGATCTTAATAGCTAAAGCTAAATGGATCTTCAGGGACTTGAACCCCGGACCGACCGGTTATGAGCCGGTTGCTCTAACCAACTGAGCTAAAGATCCAATTTTTATTTATCCTGCAGTAATCTGTTAGCAAATTGAAAAATGCAGGGGTATTGTCCGCAATATGATGCGGAACAAACTCCCCGAGTTGGGCTCGAACCAACAACCCTTCGGTTAACAGCCGAATGCTCTACCATTGAGCTATCGAGGAA
>JAIKXO010000188.1 GCA_024684065.1 Lachnospiraceae bacterium | reverse complement strand
CGCAGCCGCCTCTCCGGCGGGGGAACGGGAGAGGCGGGGCGGATTGTGAATCAGCATCCAGCAGACCTCCGCGTCCCATCCCTGTGTAGGAAGTGCATCCCCTTCCGCCGGCCTCTATGATATCACCGTTCTCAGGCGGCGAACAGCAAACGTCTTCTTCAGGCTGTCCTGACAGGTATCAAAGAGAATTAAATAACTGATTTATTTTAACCATACACCTGATAAAATATACAAAAAGACAGAACGGGGGAAATATAAAATGGAAAGGTATAATGGTCCCTATAAAACGGCCCCCTGAGAGTGATAGGGGCAAAGAGAAAAGAGGAGCAGCAGCACCCGCTGGATTACCCCAACCGTGAGGTACGGGACTCAGGAAGTTTCCGCGGCGGTCATCGTCATCGACGGGGAAAAGCGCGAGGCGGTCTCATATTCCCGGGGGGAGGGAGTCTCATGTTGATACGTATTCTGTTTGTCTGCCACGGGAATATCTGCCGCTCGCCGATGGCAGAGTTTATGATGAAGGACAGGGTTCATAAGGCAGGCTGCGGGGAGAAGTTTCTCATTGCTTCGGCGGCGACGACAACCGAAGAACTGGGCAATGACATGTACCCCAACGCGAAGGAAGAACTGAGGAAGCACGGTATTCCCTTTGAGCGGCGGCAGGCACGTCAGATCCGGCACGGTGAGTACGAATCCTGGGATTATATCGTGGCGATGGACAGGGAGAATCTTATGGATATTGCAGAACTGCTGGGGCCCGACACGGAGTGTAAGGTTCGGCTTCTTCTGTCTTTTGCCGGGGAGAAAAGGGATGTATCGGATCCTTGGTACACAAGGGATCTCGCGGCGGCCTACCGGGATATATCTCGGGGCTGCGAAGCGATTCTGAAAGAGGTCCTGAGGGCAAAACTCCAGGGCTGAGGGATAGGTGAGATACCGAAATGAAGATTATGATTGCCTCGGATGTACATGGATCCTTTCACTATTGCCGGGAAATGCTTAAAGCCTTCGACGGCGAGAAGGCTGATAAACTTTTGCTGTTGGGGGATATTCTCTATCACGGCCCAAGGAATGATCTGCCTGGGGAGTATAGCACCAGGGACGTTGCCGCCATGCTGAACGAAAGGAAAAATTCCATCCTCTGCGTGAAAGGGAACTGCGATTCCGAGGTTGACCAGATGATGTTGGAGTTCCCCATCATGGCGGAATACTGCCTGCTTTACGTGAAAGACAGGATGATTTTTGCCACGCACGGTCATCATTTCAATAAGTTCAGCCTGCCACCCCTCGCGCCGGGAGATATCCTTCTGCACGGCCATACCCACGTGCCGGCCTGGGAGGAGATGGGCGGCAACAACCTGTATCTGAACCCCGGCTCCGTTTCCATTCCCAAAGAGGACAGCAGACACGGCTATATGATACTTGACGACAATGGTTTTGTCTGGAAGGACATGGAGGGCGCGGCGTATCACGATCTTCGTCTTTAACCCTGCGGAGCGGCCCGGCAGGGCTCCTGTCAGAATTTCCACGTCCTTTGGCGCCGACGCCTTTATGCTTTTGAAAATGACTTCCATGGCCTCTCACCTCGTTCTGCCGCCGTCCGTCGGCCTCTGTTCCGGAGGCTGGCACGGAGACGTCCCCTCTTCCGGGCGGCTCCGCATTAAACCCTTCTTTTATGAACTGGACAAAAATGGCTAAGGTGGGCCTGTTTTTTGAAAGAAAAATTATCCTCTGGCCGCGAACCGGGGGAGAGCCTCTGGACACATCCCGCTGAATTTTTGCGGCCTCATGAGCAAAAATGAAAAGAAGAGGATGAGAAGAAGATTGGCCAGGGATGGGTCTTGTCGAAATTACGTGCAAATCGGGCGGCAGTTTCTGTGAATACAATTCCCCGTCAAGGAAGGGGCCGTCCGGGAAACGGCCTGCTGCCCGCGTCCTTCGTCGGCTCCTGGGGGGCGATGATGTCATGAAGGCGTATCCGCGTGCAGTCTCCGGTGGAAAACAGGTCAGTATTTCCCCGGCATCTTCCTCAAACTTTCTGAGGCTTCCCCGAGTTTGAGTCCCTGCGCCCTCCTTCTCAGGCAGCTCATGAGCCTTTCTTCAACGCTTCCGCGCACAATATACCAGGCTTGACTCTTGATTACTTCTTTATTACCCTGTACAATCCTTTTAGACAGGCCCTGTTTCTCCTTTCGCAGAATGTTGACTCGAAAAACATTCTCTCAGAGACTGCAGGCCATGTCCGATCTTTTTCAATTTGCGCAAATTATTCACCTTTTCGCGGCCGGTATACAAAGACTATTTGGAATTGGGAGAAAGATTGAAGATATGGTGGATTATGCTCCGGGGATGAGAACCATCATTCGGGATGAAGAATGGATGGTTAAGAAGGTCGAAAAGAACAGCATGGGGAATAACGCCCTGCATTGCGTAGGCGTATCACCACTGGTAAAGGACAAAGAGGCTGTGTTTCTGACTGATTTGGAAGAGATTGCAGTGGTGAATCCGAAGGATATAAAGCTTGTCATTGACAGGTCGTCCTTCTTCCGGCGGACACAGTTATATCTGGAGAGCCAGTGGCGGCAGCAGATCCCGACAGATACAGACCTGCATATCGGAGATAAGGCAGCGATGGATTTAATGCCTTATCAGCTTGAACCTGCTCAAATTTCACTTCGCAGACCGCGGCAGCGCATCCTGATCGCGGATGCCGTTGGCCTTGGCAAGACATTGGAAGCCGGTATCCTGATGAGTGAATTGATTGTCAGGGGGAAAGGCAGAAGGATTCTGGTCGTTACTGTTAAGAGCATGATGACACAGTTCCAGAAAGAAATGTGGAATCGCTTCACGATACCGCTGGTGCGTCTGGACTCAAAGAAGATTCATGATATAAGAGCAAAGCTTCCGTCAAACTATAATCCGTTCAGCTATTACGACAAGACCATCGTGTCCATTGATACGCTGAAAAGAGATGTTGAGTACAGAACGCATCTGGAGAAGGCGTACTGGGACATCATTGTAATTGATGAGGCTCAGAATGTTGCAGAGCGCGGTAATCATCAGGCACAGCGTTCCAGATTGGCCAAGCTGCTTGCAGAGCGTTCGGACACGATGATTATGCTTTCTGCGACGCCTCATGATGGCCGCGCAAAGAGCTTTGCGTCATTGATGAATATGCTGGATCCCACCGCTATAGCGAATCCGGATGATTACACCAAAGATGACATTAAAGGCTTATGTGTGCGTCGTTTCAAGAAGGATGTAAAGGACCAGGTCAGCGGTTCATTTCTGGAAAGAAGAATTGAATTGCAGCGCTGCAAAGCTTCAGCTGAGGAAGAAAATGCTTTTGATATCTTCGCTGAGATGCAGCTGCAGATGGACTTGAGTAAAACTGCGGCACAGGGACAGCTCTTTAAAACCAGTCTGGAGAAATCTCTCTTTTCCAGCCCGTCAGCATGCATCAGAAGTATTGATGCCAGGATTAATAAGCTTCGCAAGAAGTACTCAGATCATGAGATTAAGGACATCCAGGCGCTGGAAGAACTGAAGAAGGCGCTGGAGAACATTGCCCCTGCTGATTTTTCGAGATATCGACAGTTGCTTTGCCTGTTGAGAGATAAAGAATACGGCTGGACCGGCAGGACAGATGATCGTGTCGTCATCTTCACAGAGCGTATTGAAACTATGAAATATCTGGCCGCAAGGCTCCGGGAAGATTTGAACCTGCCGGCAGATGCGGTTCAGGAAATTTCCGGAGCAATGAGCGACGCGGAGCAGCAGACAATTGTTGAGAACTTTGGACGTGAGGAGGCTCCTGTCAGAGTTCTTGTTGCTTCGGATGTCGCGTCAGAAGGGCTCAACCTGCATTACCTCAGTCACAGGATGATTCATTTTGATATCCCGTGGTCGCTTATGGTGTTTCAGCAGAGAAACGGGCGTATCGACCGTTATGGCCAGCAGAAACGTCCGGATATCCGCTATATGATGATTGAGAGTGATAATCCTAAGATCAAAGGCGATATGAGGATTATTGAGATTCTGATCACCAAGGAAGAGCAGGCGCTTAAGAATATTGGGGATCCGGCCTTGCTGCTGGGCAAGTTCTCTGTTGAAGACGAAGAGCTGGTGGTATCCGATGCGATTGAGAAGGGATTGGATGCGGCTGCTTTTTCTGAAGCTCTGGATAGCGGAGAAGCAGAGTTTGATCCGTTTGAAGCGCTGATGGCTGCTTCTGCCGATACAAGTGAACCGGCAAAAGTAAAAAATGATGAAACACTGTTTTCGGATGCCGATTACCTGTATCTGGCCATGAGCTATCTGAACCAGTCTGAAAGCCATCCGGCAGAAAAACTTCAATCTGTTTCCGGTGTAGAAGTGACAATAACGCCGGATATGAGAAAACGTCTCGCGGCGCTTCTTCCGGACGAAGCTATGCCTCAGGGCGATTATTTAAGACTGTCCGACGATAAGGAATTCTGCATGGAAGAAATGAAGAGAAGTATGCAGAATAACATGGCGGAAACAGCCTGGCCAAAGGTTCAGTATCTTTGGAAGCAGCATCCATTATTTACATGGTTAAATGATAAGGGCAATCTATTGTATGGACGTGGAGAAGCCCCATGCGTTGGAATCCCGGACAGAATGAAACCGGAGGAAATCATCTTCGTCGTGGCGGGGCGTATTCCCAACAAGCGTTCAACGCCGCTTGTGGATGAGTGGTTTGGGCTTTTATATGAGGATTGCAGATTTGTTAAGAGCCTTTCCATGAACGAATTGCTCGCTCATACCGGTTTTCAAAGCACAAAGATTCCGAACAGCACAAGTCTGACAGAGGCCGATGCGGCCGCAGCGGAAGGTTTGCTTCCGGATGCTGTTGATCATGCAAAGGAATATCTGGATGGGTACTACCAGAGCTGTCAGAGCCATATCAATCCGCTTCTTGATGAAGAACTGGGAAAACTGGCTGAGCTGGAAACACGATATAAAGAATATCAACTCTCCCTCTTTGAAAGCGAAAGAAAAAAAAGTGAGCAGGAACGCAAGGTAGATAAGCTGTTTGATGATTTTACAACCTGGGTTACAGACACGATGTCGATACAGAACAATCCCTACATCCGGATTATAGCGGTCATGAAGGGGGTAACAAGGTGAGTATGGATTTAACCGGAATTACCAACAAAAACGAGTATTACACCAATCATTATTTCTCATCAATCTTTGAAGAGAATGCTTCTGAGACCATCTCCACATGGAGAGCGGAGGCCAGGGAGAGGGATGAGATCAGAACGCCGTGGGCGCTTCTGCGTGACGCGGCGCGGCAGTATTACCCGATTCATGACCGTTTCCTTCGTTCAAAATTTTATTCCCAGACTTTGATAAATATTCGCACGCTTGCCGATATGTATTTAAGAGCTCTGGGATATCCGGAAGCGAAGCCGGAATGGATTGAGATTGATGATACGCTGAAGGCCCCGGTATACCTGGAGCTTACCAGGGCGAATGGAGCCCCGGCTTTATGGATTCTGCTTGCAGCTTCTGGTGATAGGGAAGCCGCTATTCTGGACAGTTATTGTTTTGCTGCAGATGAAGCAGCGGAAGAAGGGCTGTATTCAGTGCCGGCCAATATCCTTACCGGTATTCCCAATGAGGATCTCATTACTGAGATACTGTTCCAGACAGAGCCTCCGCGATTTATTCTGCTGATTGGAATGAACCAGATAGCCCTCATCGACCGCAATAAGTGGAATGAAAAACGCTATCTGCAGTTTGAGCTTGAGGATATATTCAGCCGTCATGAGGAATCCACCCTGCAGGCGATGGCGGTTCTTTTGCATAGAAACAGTTTGTGCCCAGAAGAGAGGGCCCCTCTCCTGGATGAGCTGGAGGCTGATTCTCTGAAGCACGCTGCAGGGGTGTCCCAGGATCTGAAATACGCACTCCGTGAAAGTATAGAGCTTCTTGGAAATGAAGTGCTTTATGATATGGCTGTCCGTCAGGGGAGGAATCTTGAGACAGATCCGGTAGACGCCGGCGACCTGACCTTGGAATGCCTGCGGTATATGTACCGCATGCTTTTTGTGCTCTTTATTGAGGCAAGACCGGAACTTGGTTATGCTCCGATTCAGAACCTTACCTATAAAACCGGTTACTCTCTGGATAACCTTCGGGATATTGCCGATGATATCCGGGACGATGTGGCTGAGGTCGGCAGCGGGTATTTCCTTCATGAGACGCTTTCCAAACTGTATGATCTGATTTACAGCGGATATCCGGAGGCGGAAGAAGATCTGCTGAAGTATTCTCAGGAAGAGAGCCTCCACGATATGTTCGTGATCGCTCCCCTGAAAGCACATATTTTTGATCCTGAATATACAAAAATGATTACAAAGTCGAAGCTTCGCAATTCCTGCATGCTTCGGATTATAGATCTGATGAGCCTTACGCGTGAGACCGGACGGCGGAATGACAGGCGCGGGCGTATTTCCTATGCCAATCTGGGAATCAACCAGATGGGAGCTGTGTATGAGGCCCTGCTTTCTTACCGTGGATTTATAGCAGAGACAACGCTCTTTGAAGTAAAACGTGCCGGAGACAGCTTTAACGAACTGGATGTCGGGTACTTTGTCGCTGAGGATGAACTGGATCAGTATGCGGAAGACGAGCGCGTCCGCTACGAAAGGGACGATCCGGGCGGCAAATATAGAAGAGGTCAGCTCCGCAAATACGAGAAAGGGACCTTTATTTACCGCCTGGCCGGCAGAGAGAGGGAAAAGTCTGCCTCTTATTACACTCCGGAAGTTCTGACGAAGTGTCTGGTCAGGTATGCCCTGAAAGAGCTGCTGGAAGGCAGGTCCGCTGATGAAATCCTTCATCTGAAAATCTGTGAGCCGGCGATGGGATCCGCGGCCTTCCTGAACGAGGCGATCAATCAGCTTGCGGAGGCGTATCTGGCCCTGCGGCAGAAGGAGAGGGGCGAACTTCTCCCGGCGGAGAGCCGGCATCGCGAGCTTCAGAAGGTCAAGATGTACATTGCCGATCGCAACGTCTACGGCGTGGACCTCAACCCCGTGGCTGTGGAGCTGGCGGAGGTCTCCCTGTGGCTCAACACCATTCATGCGGGCGGCTTTGTGCCGTGGTTCGGGACCCAGCTTGTCAACGGCAACTCCCTGATTGGGGCGCGGCGTCAGGTCTATTCGGAGTCCGCTCTGAAGGCCACGTCCAGCGGCCTGCGGTGGTACGAGAACGCGCCGGAGCGTCTGCCCTTCAGCTCTGAACGCAAAAAGCGCAAGGGCAGCGCACAGATCTATCATTTCCTTTTGGGCGACCCCGGCATGTGCAGCTATTCCGATAGGGTCATCAGGGCACTGGAGCCGGATAAAATCAAAATGATGAAGAAATGGAACAGAAATTTTATCAGGCCCTGTTCCTCCGACGATCTGGACGCCCTGCGGCGTCTCAGCAATATTGTCGATGATTTGTGGAAAAAGCAGATAAGGCTTCGCAAGCTTGTCGCGGAGGAGACGCGGGACTCCCTTTCCGTCTACGGCCACAGCGACGACGCAGCGGACTCCCACACCACCATCCGGCAGAAGGATGAAATTTATTCCAGGTTCTACAAGTCTGAGCACGAGAAGAACGCCGGCCCCTACGCCCGTTTGAAGTTCGCCATGGACTACTGGTGCGCGCTGTGGTTCTGGCCGGTTGACAAGGCCGGGCTGCTGCCGTCGCGCAGCGAGTTCCTCAACGACATGAGCCTTATTCTGGAGGGGACAATTTCCGTCCATGGTGAAAATCTGTTTGGATCAATACAATTACATCTTGACTTTGCCCAGACGGAACAGGAGAAATTTGTCAGCCGATTCAGGGCGCTTTGCCCCGGGCAAACAGTTGTTGACATTGACAAACTCTGCATATTGTCCTCGCGCCTCGCCCTGGTGCGGGACATTGCGGAGCAGAATCATTTTATGCACTGGGAGCTGGAGTTTGCGGACCTGTTCGCGGAGCGAGGCGGATTTGATTTGGTGCTTGGAAATCCGCCGTGGATTTTGCTTGAGTGGAATGAGCAGGCTGTTATAGGTGATACGCAGCCACAATTTATAATTAAAAACCTTTCTGCGGCTCAGACTTCACAAATTCGTGATAGAGCGCTTCATGACGCACATACTTATGAAGAATACTTGTCTGAGTATGTGGCCATTACAGGGCAGCAGAATTTCATGAGCGCAAAACAGAATTATCCTGTACTCACCGGCATGAAAACTGATTTGTATAAGAGTTTTCTTCCACAGGCATGGATGTTTGGCAATACATCATCTGTGGCGGGTTTTGTTCATCCAGATAGTGTTTTTGAGGATCCGAATGGAGGAAATTTGAGAACAGAATTATATCGTAGACTAAGGAAACACTTTCAATTCTGCAACGAGTTAAAATTATTTGATGGTGTCCATCATAGTAAATGTTTCAGCGTCAATATCTACAGCAATATAATAAAAGACAGCTTCGATATGATAGGCAATCTATACAATGTCGACGCTATTGAGAGTTGCTATGATCGCAATACTACGGGCAATCCCGTCGGAGGTGTTAAGGATATACAGGGCAAGTGGAATACTATTGGACACCCAGAAAGGGTTATTCATATTTCTCGTGCAGAACTACTTCTATTTGCAAAGACTTTTGACAACAGTACTGATTGGAGAAGTGCTCGATTACCAGTTTTACACGCTCAACCTCTTCTTGACGTTTTGAAATGTTTTTCAAAGCAAGAAAAGAATATTGGAAGTATGGGAGAAGGCGTTTCCCCGTCAATTATGTGGGATGAAACAAAAAGCCAAAGAGAGGACATTATTTTAAAATCTCCTACTTTTCCGGAAAGTTCTATACAATGGATATTTTCTGGTCCTAATATTTTTGTAGCAAATCCACTCTATAAGTCCTGTAGGAAGGTTTATAGGGTAAATAGCGACTATGATCCCGTAGATATTACCATTATTCCGGAAGATTATAGACAACGTTGTTTATTTTCTCCCGTTTGCGATATAGAGAAATATACGTCAAAGGTCCCGACCACTAGGTGGGGAGAAAAATTAATCTATACATATAGAATCGCTCAAAGAGCTATGGTGGGAGCGGATTCAGAAAGAACATTGTCCTCGACGATTATTCCACCAAAGTCAGCCCATGTTGATGGAGTATATACATTAGCCCTACGTAGAGATTTAGCACTCGTGGCTGGATGTTTTGCTTCATTACCATATGACTTCTATATCAAAATAATGAAGAAGAAACATGCACGTTATGACTTGTTGTCTACATTGCCATTACTCGATGATAATAAATACAGTGAGGGGATTGTTATCAGGGCGTTGCTGCTTAATTGCCTCACTTCTGATTATAAAATTCTCTGGGGACAGGAATTTAAATCTGTATTCTATGAAGAAACTTGGGCAAAAGACGACCCGCGTCTAAACAACGCCCGCTTCTCCTCCCTGACGAAGGAATGGAACTGGAACACCCCCCTCCGGACGGATTATGAGCGCCGCCAGGCCCTCGTCGAGCTGGATGTGCTGACGGCAAAGGCCCTCGGCATGACGCTGGAACAGCTCAAGACGATCTACCGGATACAGTTCCCCGTGCTGCAAAGCTACGAGGCCGATACCTGGTACGACGCCAAGGGACGAATCGTTTTTACGAACAACCGCGGCCTCACCGGCGTCGGCTTCTCCCGCCCGGAGTGGGAAAACGGAATCAAGGGCTCACCTGCGGGTAAAAAATTCTACCGTACCATAACGGATGACACCCTGCCCGGCGGCCCGGTCGAAAGAACGATAGAGTATGTTGCGCCTTTTGACCGCTGCGACCGCGAGAAGGACTATGAGACGGCATGGAAGTTTTTTGAAGAGAAGTACGGCGTAGGAGGTGCGAGATGAAAAAAGAAATTTCGGAACTGGATAAGCTTTTTGAGGAGGTCGGCACATACCGTTCCAGCAAAGATTATAAGGATTTATTGCGTTTTATCAGTCGTTTTCGGAAATATGCACCATATAATGCCATGCTCCTGCATATTCAAAAACCTGGCAGCAAATACGTGGCCAGTGCCTCGGACTGGGCTTCACGATTTAACCGCAAGCCTAAGCCGGGTGCGCGTCCGCTGGTGATTCTTCGCCCTTTTGGCCCGGTTGCTTTTCTGTACGAGCTCAACGATACCGAAGGGAAGAAACTGCCTGATGATATAGAAGCTCCATTTAAAGCTAAGGGGATAATCTCAAACAAAGAAGTTGAAGAAATTGTTGAAAGCGTCTATTTTGATGGCGTTAGAATAGTATATCAAAATTATGGCACGGAACGTGCTGGTCAGGTGCAGGTTGCGAATACAATTGGAACGTACGAAAATAACGGGATTAAGCATAAATTTAAATTGCCGTTTGAAATGGTAGTGAACAGTAATTTGAAAAACTGTGAAAAAATGGCGACAATCTATCACGAACTCGGTCATATTTATTGTGGACATCTATATAATCCTGAAATATCCTATTTGCCCCAGGAACGATATATGCTGTCAGATCAGATTGTGGAATTTGAGGCGGAATCTGTTTGCTGGATGCTTTGCGAACGGCATGGAATTGATAATCCCTCCGCTGCTTATCTAAGCGGATATCTGGAAGAAAACGATAAAATTCCCGATATCAGCATTGAAACGGTATTAAAAGCAGTGGGATACATTGAACACCTGATAACAGGATTAAAAAAACCGCGAAAAGAACTGCGGATGGAAGAAAAAAATTACGGAGAACAACTGAAATTATTTTAGATATGGCTTTTTATCTTCTTATTAAAATCGGCCAGGTTAAGAGGGACAGGAGAACTCAGCAGTTTCTCAGAAAAATTTGCACAGGAGGGGGACAGCAGTATGTTGCCATCCATACTTGCCAGACAATTGGAGAAGGGCATAGGGGAGTATCTTGAGACCACATTCCCAATGACAAATGGACCTTTCAGGGGCTCCGTCAGGAATATGCTGAATACCAAAGATTTTGTTTGCCATGAACCCTATGTGTCGGTGCGACTCCCCTTCCGGGTGGCGGAGAAAATGCCGGACTGTTTTGAGGCAATCCATCCCGCATACCTCCCCTATGTTCATCAGGATACCGCTTTTAAGAGACTGACCGGGGACGATGGGCAATCCACACTGATCGCAACAGGCACCGGCTCCGGCAAGACGGAGTGTTTTCTGTATCCTGTTCTGGAGTATTGTTATCAGCACCGGGGCGAGAAGGGGATTAAAGCTCTCATTATTTATCCGATGAACGCGCTGGCATCGGATCAGGCCAGGCGTATTGCGGAGCTTATTCACAAAAGCCCGAAACTGCGGGGAAATGTGACGGCCGGTATGTATGTTGGCGGCCGTGAGCGAACGCCGGCCCGCATGATGAGCGAAGATAATATCATCACGGATCATGAGACACTGCTCAATACTCCGCCAGATATTCTGATGACAAACTACAAGATGCTTGATTATCTTCTGGTTCGCCCCAGAGATGCCGGCCTCTGGAAGGACAACGCGCCGGACACGCTGAAATATATAGCGGTCGATGAGCTGCATACTTTTGACGGCGCGCAGGGCACAGATCTGGCCTGCCTGCTTCGGCGCCTGAAATCCCGCCTCTGGACTCCGGCAGGCTACCTTTGCTGCGTTGGAACATCTGCCACAATGGGCTCCAGAGATAACGGAAAAGGAATTCTGGAGTATGCGTCTGAGATTTTCGGAGAACCCTTCGAAGACAATGCGGTGATCACAGAGGACAGACTTTCGCCGGCAGAGTTCTTTGCAGATTCTGATATCACGGATTTTACTATTCCGGCAAATGAGCAGGTAAAAGAGCTCATTGCCCTGGCACAGCAGGATGATGAAGAAGCTTATATCCGGGAAGCTGTAAAGGCGTGGATGAATCCTCCGGATATTGATATCTCATCGCCGGAAGGAAAGATTGCCCTGGGTGAGCTGCTGATGCATCACAGCTTTACGCAGACGATGATTTCCTTCATGAAAGGGAATTATCATCAGGTTTCAGCCATTGTTGATGACCTGAGCGTCAATTATCCGGCGCTGAAAGAGATGGAAGAGCCGGGAGAGGCCGTAAATGCGCTTTTGGCGTTAATCTCCTATGCCAGAACCGGCTCAGCGGGGAGTCCGCGTCCCTTCTTAAATGTTCAGGTTCAGCTTTGGATGAGAGAGCTGCGCCGCCTGGTGGCAAGGGTATCGTCAAAGAGGGTTACATACTCCATAGCCCATGATCTGAATAAGCAGCAGGCAAAGCAATATCTGCCTGTGGTCAACTGCCGTGATTGCGGAGCTGCCGGATGGACGTCGATACTGAATGAACGTATGAATGCATCCATAACAAACCTGGAAACATTCTATAATCTGTATTTTAAGGCCGACAAAAAGATCGTCATGATGTTCCCCCATGAGGAGAGCGATTGTCCATGGGGGTTCATCGAGGCTAAACTGTGCCCTGAGTGTTTGCAGGTAAAAGTTGGGGAGGGTGCGTCTGCTGCCTGCGATAATTGCGGCGCCGATACGGTCAGGGTTTTAATTCCTAATCCCATTAATACATCAGGATCCAGGAACCATAAGCAGTTTGTATGCCCGTTCTGTGGATCCAGGCGCGGCATTTCCCTGATGGGCCTTCGGAGCGCAACGGAGATCAGCACAGTCATTTCACAGCTGTTTGCATCAAAATTCAACGATGATAAAAAGACGCTGGCATTCTCGGATAATGTCCAGGATGCCGCTCATCGTGCCGGCTTCTTTAACGCCAGGACATGGAAATTTTGTTTTAGAAGCGCGCTGCAGCACTATGCAGAAAATGGCGGGGCGGGAAAATCGCTTGCGGATTTTACAAAAGGCTTCATCGATTACTGGCACGATCAGATGGACGATGAAAATTTTGTCAGCCTTTTCATTGCGCCGAATATGACGTGGATGCGTGCTTATGAGGAAATGATTCGGAACCGCGAGCTGGGCAGGGACGCGCCCGCAAAAAAACTGATGTCTGATATAGAAAAAAGACTCTCTTACGAGATCATGCTTGAATATGGCCTTACGAGCCGCATTGGCCGCACCCTGGAGAAGTCCGGCTGTTCCTGCCTGTCGTTCATGAAGGAAGAACTTCTGGAAGTTGCAGAGAATGTGCGTGAGCGTGTGATCAATGAGATCGGCTCTTTTCCAAACACATCAGCAAAAAGATATGAACAGATGGTGGCAGGATATGTAAATATCATGCGCCAGAATGGTGCGTTTGATGATGAGGTATTCTATCTTTTTTTGAAAGAAAATGGTAATACCTATCTGCTTTCTAATGATCATGTAAGCTGGATGCCTGGAAGGCAGTCCGGAAGAAATACGCCGAGATTCCTTTTTAAGCAGAATAATCCTGCAGGAAAACGGAACATCAATTTCGATACTGTGGCAGAGAGAAAATACACAGACTGGATTTCATCATGCTGTGATGATTTCATGATTGAGCCGTCGGCATTTACGATGATCAGCCGGATTATTCTGGAGGAACTGGTAAAATCGGGGCTGGTGGCAGCAATTCAGGCAGCTCCGGATTATGTTGTCTATGGATTGAACAGGGATCGTGTATACATCACGGATAAGGTAATTCAGCTTAAGTGCTGCGCCTGTGGAACCGGCCATGCTGTTTCCGAAGAGATTAAGGATTTTTGGGAAGGGGCCCCCTGCACAAGAAGCGTCTGCAATGGTTCTTTTGAAACAGAAGAGCGCAGTGAGCTGGATTATTACGGAAAGCTCTTCACAGCCGGCGATATCGCCAGAATAAATGCCAGAGAGCACACCGGTCTCCTTGAACGCGATGCAAGAGAAGCATTGGAAGCAGATTTCAAACGGAGTAAGGATGAACAGAGGGTGTGGGATCCGAATGTCCTGTCCTGTACCCCTACGCTTGAGATGGGGATTGACATCGGCGGCCTCTCCACGGTCATTCTCTGCAGCATGCCTCCGGCTCAGACACAATTTCTGCAGAGGACAGGACGTGCAGGGCGCAAAGACGGAAATGCGCTGACCCTGGCTGTCGCAGCCGCGAGGCCGCATGATCTGTACTTCTATGCGGATCCGCTGGACATGATGGAAGGCAGTGTGCAGCCGCCGAAGATATTCCTCAAGGCTTCAGCGGTTTTGGAACGTCAGTTTGTTGCGTACTGCATGGACTCCTGGGTGAAGCGCGGAGTGCCGGAGCAGTCCATCCCGAAAAACATAGGGATTATTCTGGGAAAATTGGAGAACCATCCAATGAATCTGTTCCCGTTTAATTTTTTGAGTTATGTACAGAATAACCTTACACATCTGCTGAATTCCTTCATTCAGCTGTTTGTTCAGTATCTGGATGATTCGGCAAAGCAGGAGCTGAAAGAATTTGCGCAGGGTGACCGCCTCAAAAAGAGCCCCATGCATATGAGCATCCTTGAAGCTTTTGAAGCGATGAAAAAGCAAAGGGACTCATTGTCTGCAAGCATCAGGCAGCTGAAGGATATGGTTAAAGATCTGGAGAGCAAGCCGAAGGATTCTTCTTATGAGGAAGAGATAAAAGAACTAAAGGCGGAGCAGTCGGCTCTCATGAATGTTTTAAAGGAACTGAACAAGAAAGATGTGTTTAATTTCTTATCTGATGAGGGGCTGCTTCCAAACTATGCCTTCCCGGAGGCAGGAATAATTTTGAAAGCTGTCCTGTACCGCAGGGATGAGGCAGATGACGGCGAAGGTGAAACAAAGAAAAAAGACAGGAAGTCCGTTTACGAGTACAGCCGCAGCGCATCGTCGGCTATCAGTGAGTTTGCACCTAACAACAGCTTTTATGTTGATGGCAGAAAGCTGATTATAGATCAGATTGATCTGATCAGCTCCCAGTCCGCAAAGTGGAGATTGTGCCCGAACTGCTCTCACGCGCAGCTTGAAGAGGCCGGAAAGGACACTGCCTGTTGTCCGCAGTGCGGAAGCCCGGCGTGGGCGGATTCCGGACAGGTCCGCAATATGTTGAAGGTGCAGATGGTGTATTCCAATATGGATTATACCAGGAGCCTTATTTCTGATGAAAGCGATGACCGGTTGAATCTGTTTTACTGCAGACAGCTGCTTGTGGATGTCGATGAAGATCACGATATTTCATGTGCTTACCAAATGGATAATGAAGAGTTTGCTTTTGGATATGAGTTTGTCCGGAAGGCAGTTCTCAGAGATATTAATTTTGGCGAGAACGATGTTACGGGTGAGAAACTTTCTGTATCCGGGGTTGAAGATGTCAGGAAAGGCTTCAAAATCTGCAGGTATTGCGGAAAAATTCAACCGGACAACGGGAAGGAAGTGCACACTTTCTATTGTAAGACCAGAAGGATGCCTGCGCTCTGCAATGATTCATTTGAAGAGTGCTTATTTCTTTACCGGGAGTTTGCGACAGAGGCACTGCGTATTCTGATTCCGGCTACTACAATGGACTCATCCAATGTGCGGACAGAGTCGTTCACAGCTGCCTTTATGCTGGGCATGAAGGAATATTTCGGCAATGTGGACCACTTGCGGGCAACCGTCAGTGAGGTGCCGGTTCCGGATGCTGATTACCGGAAGCAATATCTTGTAATATACGATTCCGTCCCTGGCGGGACAGGATATTTGAAGCAGTTGATGAATGAAAAGAATTCGCTCATCGATATTTTTGAGCGCGCTCTCCAGAAGCTGGAACAGTGTTCCTGCAAGGAGGATAAGCAGAAGGATGGCTGCTATCACTGCCTGTATGCGTATAGACAGAGTCAGAATATCGGCAATATTTCGCGCAGCACGGCAATCCGGATTCTCAGGTCTGTCCTGAGCGGAAAAGACAATCTGACAAAGATAGAGAAGCTGGCCAGCGTTCCCGTCAACTCCCTTTTTGGCAGTGAACTGGAGCGGCGTTTTGTGGAAGCTCTGGCTCAGATGGGAAATGAGAACCGCAAGGTGGATATTTCCAAGGCGCTTATTTCCGGCAGGGAAGGGTACATATTAAAGATCAACAATCAGACCTGGGAGATTGAACCTCAAGTATTGCTTGATGCTGCTCAGGGCGTCAGTGTCCTCTGCAAGCCGGACTTCGTTATCAGTCCTGTGGGGAAATCCGATAAATTTCCGGTCGCAATCTTTACAGATGGATTTATCTATCATAAGGATAAGGCCGCAGATGATACCCTGAAGAGGGAGGCAATCCGAAGAAGCGGAAGATATCGTGTGTGGAGCCTCAGCTGGAGAGACGTACAGTCTGTGTTTACCCAGCAGGGAGATTATTTTACGCCGACATTGGCCTACGAGAAAATGCCGTCCGGTGCAAATATGTATCAGCCTGCTGTCAGTGCGGCAAAGGCAGACGATTTAAGGCCTGACAAGATGTCTTCCATGGAACTGCTGATGAGATATCTGGAAATGGAGGGCTCTGATAAGTTGTTTGCAGCGCATGCGCATGCCATATCCCTGTCTCTTCTGGAACCGACAAAAAAGGATAGTTCCATCGATTTCGTCAATTGGAAGGATATGACCGAAAGGGTGAACAGTCAGACTCATTATACGGAGGATGATTTCGTACAGCCAGGGACATTCTTTGGCACGTGGATTCCACGGAGTGACAACACGCATCTTTACATATACGCCGGAATTCTGGCATCGAAGATAAAAGCGGACAGAAATACATCTGTTTCAGTTTGCGCTGTGCTGGATGACCGCAGAGATTCCAGAACGGATAAGTATGAACAGGAGTGGAATGGTTTCTGGCAGTTCTTCAATGTGATGCAGTTTGATGATCAGTTTATCGCTGTATGCTGTACGGGGCTCGACAATCTGGCATATTCGAAATTGCCTGAGGGGAAGATGGAAACCGCCGCAGCGGGCGCTGCGCCTGCTGAAGTCTCTGTGGAAGCCTGGGATGAGATTAAATCCATGCTGTTTGATGACATCAGTAAGAATATTGCCGATGAATGTAAATCCCGTGGCATTCCTGCCCCTGAAGAGGCCGGTTATGAACTTGCAGACGCATCCGGAAAGGTCATCGCTGAAATTGAGCTGGCATGGATTGAGAAGAAAGTAGGATTTATGACCGGGGAGCAGGCAGCAGATATTGAAAAGGTCAAAGCGTCAGGCTGGAAGATATTTATCAAGTCAGAAGAGATAGATGATATTTTCAGGGAGGCATGACAGATGAAGGCAGCAGCAAAGGTGGCAATATCCGCGGATTTTCTTACTGCATTTGCAGCATTGCCGAGGCAGATACAGGGGAAGGTTACGGAATTTATCAATAAGTTCCGCAATAATCCGCAGTCTCCGGGGATCAAGTATGAGAAGATTAATGGCGGAAGGGATAAAAAAATATGGTCTGTGCGGATTGATGATACCTACCGCGGGATTACTGTGAGACAGCCGGAGACGGGCGTATATTTGCTTTTGTGGGTTGATCATCATGATGAGGCTTATGATTGGGCGCGGAGCAAAAAATGTGAGATCAACCCAAAGACCGGAGCCATCCAGGTGTTTGATGTTGTGACTGCACAGGCTGCGGACCCGGCAGCACAGGAGTTTGAGCTTTTTGCGAAATTAACGGATGACAATCTGATTGAGCTTGGAGTTCCGGAAGAACAGATTCCGCTGGTAAGGTCCATCGGAGATGCGCAGAAGTTCTATGCTAAAAAAGACAGCTTTTCCTGCGACACATTCGAGGCATTGTCATGGGTGATAGAAGATATCCCTGTTGATGAGGTGATTGAGCTTTTCAGAGAAGAAAAAGAGAGCGGCAAAACCGCGAAGACCCTTGCGGACGCGTTGGAAAGCCCGTTGTCGCTCAAGTCCTTTGTGGTGGTTGAAGGGGAAGCAGAACTACGTCTAATCATGTCAGAGCCGCTTGAAAAATGGAGAGTATTCCTTCATCCGGCACAGAGAAAAATTGTGAATAAAAACTACTCCGGTTCTGCAAGAGTGCTGGGCGGGGCAGGAACCGGAAAGACTGTTGTTGCAATGCACAGGGCTAAACATCTGGCAGCAGGTTTGAAGGACAGAGAAAGAATTCTTTTCACCACTTTTACAGCAAACCTTGCCTCCGATATCAGGGATAATCTGCGGAAGATCTGTACGCTGGAGGAGATAAGAAGAATTGATGTAATCAACCTGGATGCATGGGTATCACAGTTCCTTCGTGAGCATGGATATCCGGCTGAGATAGCCTATGATGAAAAAGCAGATAATCTTTGGGAAAAAGCGGTGATGGAAACGGATTTTTCCGGTGATTTTCCGGTAAGCTTCTATGAAGAAGAATACAATCGTGTTGTTGTCGCGCAGGAGGCGTTTTCATTAGAAAAATATGTAAAAGCCAGCAGAACCGGGCGCGGCACCAGGCTGGACAGAAAAAAGAGAATGCGGATATGGAAGGTTTTTGAGGCTTATCAGAATCTGATGAAGGAAAATCAGGTCCGCGATATCAATACTGCTATGTATGAGTGCAGGCTGTTAATAGAAAAGACATCTTCAGAAACAAGGTATAAGCATGTTATCGTTGATGAAGGACAGGATCTCAGCGCAAATGCGCTTCGTCTGCTTCGTTCAATTGCCGGAGAAGAGCACGAGAATGATATCTTTATCGTCGGTGATGCGCATCAGCGGATTTACAAGAACAAGGCTGTTCTGTCAAAGTGCGGAATCAATATCAGGGGAAGAAGCAGTGTCCTGAAAATCAATTACAGAACGACAGAAGAGATTCGGAAGGCAGCGTTTGCGTTGCTGAACGGGATATCTTTTGATGATTTGGATGATTCTTTCGATGCAGGAAATCCCTGTCAGTCTCTTACGCATGGAGCGGTTCCGGAGATAATTGCTGCAGCGAATGCAAATGAGGAATTTGATGCAATACTGGCAAAGATCAAAGGATTGATTGATGGTGGTGTCGCTGCGAAGAATATATGTATTGTCGCCAGGACGCATAAATTGCTGGATGATTACATAGCTCATTTCACTTCGAGTGGAATCCGCTGTTATGAGATTAAGGGAAATAAGGCAGATAATCGCGGTCTGGATGGAATTCGCGTTGCTACTATGCATAGAGTTAAGGGCCTGGAATTCCAATATATGTTTGTTGTGGCGGCCAACAAACGGATTATTCCGTTAGTTTCGGCCATTGACCATACGGATGCCGTCAGCGAGCAGGAAACAATGACCGCTGAAAAGTGTTTGCTGTATGTGGCCCTGACAAGAGCGCAAAAAGGCGCTTATATCAGCGGATATGGCAAAATGTCCGAATTCCTGCAGGGAAACTGAACTATATCCCAAAAGAAGCGTGCACCGATAATCATGAAAGGGACCGTTGATAATGGGATTATTGGATATGTGAACATACTCCTTCCTCAAACGCCTCAGAGCGTTAAGCGGGAGTATGTTCACTTCCCATTTATTGTCTTTCCGGGTGCCTCTGGAAATCTCCAGAGCTCATCAGCACTGCACCGCCGAGGATCAAAACCGCTCCAATGCCCTGCAGTAAAGAAAAATGCTCATGGAGCAGCGCCACAGAGAGAATCAGCGCCGACAGGGGCTCAAGGTATCCCAGTACGGAAATACTCTGAACAGGCAGATGCCTGATGGAGGAAAAGTAAAGGCAGCATCCTGCCCCGGTATTGAGAAGT
>JAIKXO010000169.1 GCA_024684065.1 Lachnospiraceae bacterium | reverse complement strand
CCGGCTATACGCTCCGGCCGCTTGGTTATCATGAAGAAATTACAGTCTGAGCGTTCCCGTATCATCTCCCATGCATCATTCCGCCAATCATCGGCGTCAGGATGGAAGAAATCGGATGAAAAACAAGTGTATATGTATGATCCGCTGGGTATTTTATATCTTCCCTTGTATTCGCCTGACCTTAATCTTCTGACAGGGAGGTTGAAGCTGGATGTCTTTCGGACGACCGTAGGATCCCTTCCTACGGACTCATCGCGTCTATATACATAGCAATGCAGACATCCGGCGCTTGCCTTGGTGCAGCCATGCCATAGATTCCAGCCGGTCGATATGGGCGGCCGCGGATCAGAATTTTCTTCCGGGAAAAAAGAAAGCTGTTCTATCATATGTGTACCTTTTTGAATGCGTTTACAAATTTCCGGGAACGTCATAATTATCCAATATGACCACCCTAACATTCCTCTATAAACATACCGGTCAGTCTGGGAACTTTGAACCTGCCGGTAAACAGATCACACTTACACAGAAACTCATAGAATACATGCCGCCCCTGACCGGACATGGATTCATAATTACCCTGTCCCTTTGCCAGGATCACATCAGCATCATCAAGCACATCCTTAGCATCCTGCGGCATCATATCGTATACCGTTCCCGCAATTGCCTCACCGTTGGATATGATCTCAGCAACCTTATCAAGACCGGTATATATGGCATCATCTTCCGTTGCATCATTTAGGACTTCCCCGCCCCGGACCAGCGCCTTTACGGTCAGTCCCGGGAACCTTAACTTAAGCTGCTCGATCATAAGCTTATCGAGGACTATCTCCCCACAGTTATCGCATACAAGAAGAAAAACGTCTGCCTTCTCACATTCTTTTATGAACGATCTGTATGTCTTTTCATCATCTTCCCGCATCTTCGTATCGCGGAAAAGTTCAAGAAACTCATCCTGATCAACATGGTTCATCGCGCCAAAATCAATATAGTTGCCTATACGGGACATTATGATGGATTTCGCAAGAGGATCTTTTGCGTTTTTGATCTCATCACGGAGCTTATCTTCCATCCCCAGCATAAGATCGTTATATTCTTTCTTGATATCCTTATAATCAGCACCTTTTCCAAAGCATCTGACATGGACCTTATTAAAGAGATATACCATATAAGGGCTGGTATCACTCTCTTTTCTATTATCAAGAAGTTCCCTGATCTCGGTAAGATAAGCTTCATTATCCGTTTTATGCAATTGTCTCTCATACAGGCACTTGGCACAGCTCTCCGGAATTCTCATTTATCCCTTTTGCTTTCCACCGATCCCCCAGTTTTCAAGAGGCGGTTCGTTTATTGTTATGAACACATCTGCAGGGTCTATCGACAGACTGTTCTTCAAATTCTCTGTGATCATTTCGATCACTTTTCCCTTTTGTTCCTTTGTTCTACCGGGAAAAACAGTAAGCTCGATGATCATGAAATCATCGGTCTTAAAAGATGGTATTTCAAAATCATCCTTTTCATATTCGTATATCCGCTGAAATCTGTCCCATTCTTCTATGCCAATAGAATCGACCAGTCCCTTATGGATGCATTCAAACAGAGCCTTCTTATACTCGGGACTTTTTCCTTTCAGCATTTCAACCTTAACTAATGGCATATCTCTTTCCCCTTCATTTGATCCTGTTTAATATCCCATCTACATCTATGCCTGGATGGGTGGTATATATCTGCAGTATCTCTTCAACGAGAGCCTTGTCAATGCGGTTTCTTTCTGCTATCTTTTCGACGCTTTTATTTACGTTCATATCCCTGACTATGTTTTTGATGAGAACATCCATTTCCTTTTGCGGCGGAAGCTTTGTACCCTTCTTAAGGATCGGAGAAAGGTCGACTTTTTCAACCTTCCATGCCCTGTCCTTTTCTTCTATATCCATGATCATCAAAGTTACAGGCTGCGTAAACCGTCTGGGTCCGCAGCTCCCGGGATTAAGATAGGTTATCCCGTCCTCTGTTTTCTGTTCATATTTGTGGGAATGGCCGTATATGACAAAATCAATGCCTGACAGGTCCTTACGTATATCGCTCTTCTTATGTACCATATAAAAATGATAACCGCAGATCTCTATCTCCTGTTCATATGGAATACCCTCTGCCCAGTCCTTATCAGCATTGCCTCGCACAAAATAAGCCCTGCCCAGCTTTTCGATTGCTTCTACGGTCTCTTTCGAAGCTATATCACCGCCATGCAGGATGATATTGCAGTCTCTTATCTTTTCTTTGACCTCATCCCTTAAAAGAGAATGGGTGTCGGATATTATTGCGATCTTCACCTGTAATCCTTATGCATATAGCAGACTGTTTTAGGTAACATTAGCATTCCCACCGGCCACATCTCTAAGCTATACAATTTCCATCTACAACCTGAGCCTTACCGGCAACTAATCCCTTCAATGTCTCATTATCGCCATTATTAAGGCTATTATTATTTTGTTCGGGATTGTATTCGGAGTAAGTACGCGGTTTAAATGGAAAATCAATAGACAAACCGCCATTTACTTTCTCAAGTTCTTCATCCGCTAATTTCCCTACCATTTCTTCGCTCCTCTCTATATTCTTTTCCTTGTTTTTTCTGTTATCTGTGATTTTGACTATTTTAGTCAACTCAAAATCGGGTGATTTTTGCTCCCAGTTTTTACTGATTTTTTTTCTCCAAAAATACCATCCCTTGTTGTGACCAAAAAAGTCACAAACTATATGTAGTTTGGGGAATCCGGCCGTAAGATCGATCTTATCAGCTGGCTCTGGATCGATCGTAACGTCTCGAAATCTCATTTTTGTCTGCTATTCACCCTGTACCCATATGCTATATTTTACCATATTAAAGACCAGAAACGCGTTAAATAACACTGTTATGTATGGTATATTTATATTTATAAAATCAAGCGATAAAGGGATTCCACTATGAAAATCTTAGTAAGTGCCTGTCTTTTAGGGCAGAAAAGCAAATACAACGGCGGTGATAACTTGAGCCAAAAGGTTTTAGATTACGTTAAAGGACATGAGGTTATCCCCGTCTGTCCTGAGGTTTCCGGCGGTCTTCCTACTCCCAGGATACCCTGTGAGATTGTCGATGGCATTGTTCGCAACAAAGATGGAGAAAGCAAAGACAAAGAATTCAGGTCCGGTGCTGAAATATGCCTGAAAAAGGCAATCGATGAAAAAGCAGATCTTGCCATCCTCCAGTCAAGAAGCCCCTCCTGCGGCGTAAAACAGATATATGACGGGAGCTTTTCCGGCAAGCTGATCGATGGCAGCGGCATATTTGCCTCTATGCTATCCCAAAATGGCATCAAAGTTTTGGATGTGGAGGATATTTAAACTATTCACCACCCACCTAACGCTTAGAGGCAGGAGCTTCCTAGGCGGAGCGCAGGCTTGGATAGTTCACAGACTTACTATAGATTACTTTCGCCCCACCTTTTAAGCTCAAGAAGGATAGGGATGAGAGACTTTGCCTTCTCAGATAATGAATACTCCACTCTTACAGGCATCTCATCATACTGTTTTCTTATTACAAGTCCGTCGCTTTCCATATCTTTTAAGGATTGAGCCAGCATGGTATTAGTTATTCCGTAGATGCTGCGTCTGAGGTCGCCATACCTTACTACTTCATCCCGGTCGATCACACACAAGATCATGATCTTCCATTTACCTCCGACAATATTAATAACCTTTTTAAGCCCACATCCTTCTCCGCCTACAGTTTCACACAATGGTTCTTTTTTACTCATGGTC
>JAIKXO010000163.1 GCA_024684065.1 Lachnospiraceae bacterium | reverse complement strand
CAGTGGGTGAAAGGTTTTATGACCCGCCACAATATGAGCAAGAAGTGGGGAGGGGGCCCCACGGATTGCGAATATTGGGGAGCGTGGTGGAAGTGCAAAGCACGGAACCACGCTTGATATCACTTTTTACCCTCACATCATATATATGTATATCAGATTTTTCTGACACTGTATAAAAATAACATATATAATCATACAACAGAACAATCATATACGCAAAGGACAATTCTTCGGAATGATCACCCTAATCCGATTGATTGCGCGAAATAACCTGTGGTATAATCCCTGTGTATTAATAACCACACCACACAAAGAAGGAGGAAACCATGAAGATCACAAGCTTTAACCCGTTGATAGTAACAAAGGACGCAGCTTCGGCAATTGCACTTTTTGAAGCTCTGGGCTTTGAACAGCGGCACAAGAAAACCGGTATCAACGGCAATGTTGACAGCGTCAGTATGAGATATGAAAATGAGGATGGCCAGGTATTCCATGTTAATATTGCCCAGGCACCCGTTCCTCAGGATATCACAACTATACGAATGAATATCCGCGACTTTGATGAAGCAAAGAAGTTCCTGGAAGACAGGGGCTTTACAAACTCCCAGGGTGATAAGGTAACCAATACCGGCTCATCGATCTCGACAATGATGGTTTCTCCGTCAGGTTTCTCGATCAGTATATCCGAACATATCAGAGACCACGAATAAGGAGAAGTAATTATAAAGATAACTACGCCTTCGGGCTTTACCATCGCTCTTATTTGGCATATCAAATAATAATGTTTAACTTCATGCGGGATGCCGGGGTGAAAGACCCCGGTCCGTCAGGGTGCCGCACTGTATTCTCTTCAGAAATAATAAAGTGATAAGGGGACGGTCATGGGAAAGAAATCTGTCAAGGAAAACAAGAATGCATACCAGAACAGCAGGGAAGGATCCGGGCTTACGCGCCAGCAGGCGTCTGAGCTTATGGAGTTTATTTCGGCTGACCGCATAGAAAAGATAGAGAACGAGAGGACGGAACCTCATCCGGAAGAGATCCTCGCCATGTCCAAATGCTATAAAGATGCTTCCCTGTGCAACTACTACTGTTCCAACAAATGTCCGATCGGGAAAGAGTACGTCCCCGAGATCGAATTAAAGGACCTGACCCAGATCACCCTTGAAGTCCTGTCCACCTTAAATTCTCTCGAAAAGGAAAAGGACCGCTTTATTGAAATAGCGGCCGACAGTAAGATAACCGCGGAAGAGATCCCGGATTTTTTAAACATCAAGCAAAAACTGGAGCAGATCTCACTAACCGCGGATTCCCTGCGCCTGTGGATCGATCACTCAATCGCAAACGGAGAGATGGATGCCCTCCCGTGATCTGCCACAGTCCCAGAAGTTACCGACGGAAATATCCGTTATTCTAATCTCATGAGCCCTAAAACAATGAAACCGGCAGGTTTCAATGAGATCCTCCGGGACAGACAGCTTAATATCGACACCACAGGAAGAGACGAAACTCATTCCGACGAACACCATTCTCCTTATGAGCCGACACCATACTGTGTTCTGGACAGGATGATCGACAGGGGTATTTTTGATGATGTGTCTTATCTTATAGATTTCGGATGCGGCAAAGGAAGGGTAAGCCTTTATCTTGCCTGCAGGTGCGGTTTAAATACTACAGGTATAGAAAAAGAACCCGTATTCTATAAAGCGGCTCTTAAGAATCTTTCAGCCTGCGTAAAAAAAGGCCCTGTAAGGTTTGAGAATGGATTGGCGGAAAACCATGCCATACCCGAAGAGGCTGACGCATTCTTTTTCTTTCGCCCCTTTTCGGGCGCCATCCTGAAGAGAGTGTTAAAAAACATCCTTGTCTCTTATTATGACCGTCCCCGCAGGATGAAGCTTATCTTTTATTACGTGACGCCGGAATATATCTCCTGTCTCGATGATCACCCGGAATTTCAACTGATCCATGACATTGACTGCAGGGATCTCTTTAACAGCAAAGATGCAAAAGACCGGATAATGCTTTATCAGACAGCTCCGAAAATTTCAGGATAAGCATCATAGCGGTCTCTGAAAAAAACGCCCTGTTTCATCTGCGAAATGTTATAGTCCCGTCTTCCGACATACTTTCGATCACAGCAAGGGACATCACTTCATATCCCATAGCCCTGAGTTCCCGGCCACCCTCCTGGAACCCTTTTTCTATGCATATCCCGATACCCGAGATTTCGGCTTTTGCCTGGTTGCATATATCGATAAGGCCTCTCATGGCATGCCCGATCGCAAGAAAATCATCGACAAGCAATATCCTGTCTTCCGGACCGAGATATCTTCTGGATACCGTTATCTCATAATCTTTCGCGTATGTGAATGAACTCACCTTTGAAACAAATACGTCCTTACCTATGTTAAGGCTCCTGGACTTTTTGGCAAACAGAACGGGGACGCCGAAACACCTTGCCACAGAACACGCTACGGCTATGCCCGAGGCTTCGACCGTCATGATCTTTGTGACGCCTCTGTCCTTAAAATTCCGATAAAATTCATTTCCAAGCTTATCCATCAGCGATACATCGATCTGATGGTTTAAAAAGCTGTCCACCTTCAGTATATTCCCCGGATAAACGCGCCCCTCTTTAGCGATCATTGATTCCAACAGTTCCACAGATTCTCTCCTCCTTCATTAAAGAATAAAAAACACTGATCAGGCGTTTCCTTAGAACTCCAGGGTATCATATTTCCCTGTCAGTTCCGATATTTTTCCAAGATACTGCTTTATCATGTTCCCATCCCATTCGGAAATAGACCCTTTCTTACGGATCATTCGTATTTTCCTGGAATAGCTCAGAATAGAAGCTTTTTCGGTCACTTCACGTATACTGTCCTCATCCTCTGTTCCCAGGTAATGGGCCAGGAACGAATTAAAGAACCTTTTGGCTGTATGATAGGAAAAGCCCATGAAGTTTTCCACAACTAACGGGTCATCATCCCCCAGAACCACGTAAAAATAGTAAAGGTCGCTTATCTCCGCGACCGGGTGTCCCTTTGCTATCCTGTCCATGTCTATAAGGAGGGGCTCCCCGTTTTGCAGGAAAACGTTATTCGTGTGAAAATCACCATGAACCAGATGAGAAGAACCGGAAATCGAATCAAGAAGCCTCCTGCACTTTGAAGCCAGCATTTCATCTTCACGTCCCACTCCGCCGTCGATATAGTCACGCAGTCTTTCCGATACATCCGGGAATTCATCGTCATCATCCGTAACAGAAGTATCATGGATCCTATGGGCCAGTTCAGCCATGACCGCGGCAAACTGCTCCACCTGCCCCGGAGACCTCGCGATCAGTCTCGAGACCGTATCCGAATCCACCAGTTCATACATTGCTCCATACCGCTCACCGACAGATACTATGCCGAAAGAGATCGCCGTGGGGACTCCGAGAATGAATGCCCTGCGGCTTAATGCGATCTCCTGCTCCACATCATGGTAAGTGTTCTTCTGGTTGAATACTTTGATGATCAGTTCATCGTCATAACGATAAACATCTCCCTTTGCACCTCTCCCGATCATCTCACACCCGTCTATGGATACCTCCCGGTATTTACGGTACCTCCCCTTCTCGGAGTCAAAAGTCCCCGGCCAGATGAAATTGATATGCTTGACCAGTTCCTTAAAGGCGCCTGTCTTATTCAGGGAAAGCTCCACTGTCTCGGCTATGGTCCTGTAGTACCATAGCTGCATGTCCGGATCGCTCTGATGAAAATCCTGCCAGAACTCCTCACCTCTTTCGGAATAGAGCGCCGCCATAGAGCGGACGTTCGCAAGCTTATCCGCAAGCCAGAGCATTTTAACTCCGATGTCGTTGCTGCTCTTAAGCACGCGCAGGGATTCTTCCTTGCGCCGTTTCCAGGAATCCTCCCTGGACTGCCCGGGATATTTATCTTCCGATTCGGATGACACCAGATCAGCCACCCTTTTCCCAAATCTCCCTTCAATTTCTTCAAGAGTGCCGTCCGTGTCCTCCACAATATCATGCAGGATGCCCGCTGTAATGACCTCCACATCATCGGTCATGGTAGAAAGGATCTGGGCAACTTCAAGCGGATGCAGTATAAAGGGACTATTCCCGAATTTACGGACCTTCCCCTGATGCATGATCGTAGCATAGATAATAGCTTCTTCAAGTATATTCATCATAACGCTCTGCCTATCTCCATTAATTTCATTCTCACATACCAGTAGGACGGAACCGCTGTCCGGATAAGCCAGCCGGTTTCCGGATCATTCATCCCGTAACGGCTCCGATTATCAGAAAAACACAATATAAGACAAACACGGTCGGAAGGATTCCATTTAAAAGGTTTGTCATATCCTCTCTGCTCAGTGTCATGTGCAGAAAAATACTGACGATAAAATATCCTGACAGAGCATACTCCCACCACACATCACACTTTGGCAGCACGTATATGATCAACAGGGTTTCCGTCACCATGCCGCACAATATCGGCGCTATGGAGGAAAGAGACATCTGTAAGGCTCTGAGCACCCTCCCTCCCCTTTGTCTGTATTCCACCTGCCCCAGCGCCTGTCCGTGCGGGATCAGGGATATCCTTGTAACCTTCGCCCCGGTAATGAAAGCAAACAATGCGTGGCTGAACTCATGATGGACCGTACCCGGCCAGGTCAGGTAGTTCCTGAATATATACGATACCCTGCCGCCGAACAAAGCGGCAAGGAGCCTTACGATAATTCCCGAAACACCGTTTATGATCAATCCCGTCGCAAAAAGAAGCAGGATCACAAGAAGTGTTTCAACCCCCGCCCGGACAAATATATTGTCAGGCAGAAAGGAAAGTACCTTAAATATTTCATCTATAACATCATTTACCATATTAACATTCAGGAGTCCTGTCTGTTTTCAGACCGGATCATCTCCGCCTTCATTTACCATGACTTCCACATCATCAGGCAGATGCTTCAGTATCATGGCCTCAAGATCGGCTCCCTTAACGGGTTTAGTCAGATAATCATCAAATCCCGCATCTAAATAAGTCTTTTCCGCACCGAGCATTGCATTGGCTGTAAGCACTATGACGGGGGTATGTTCTTTTTTGTAACGTTCAGTCTCTTTAAGTAATTTTAAGGTCTCTATACCATCCATTTCAGGCATCATATGGTCAAGCAGCAGAATATCGTAGTGCTCTTTTTCATACTTTTCCAGGCACTCGGCTCCGCTTACGGCAGTGTCGATCTGTACCTTTGTACCCTTTAACAGCAAGGTTATGACCGTAAGATTCATGTCCACATCATCGGTCGCAAGGATCCTTGCGTTCTCCGCGGTAAATGACACTCTATGCCCCGCCGCCTTCCTGTTCCTGTTCTTTCTTTTCTCATAAAAGGAGCCCATCGGTTCCTTTGAAACGATCTTCTGCGGTATCTTTACAGTAAAAGCTGATCCTTTTCCCGGAGCGCTGTCCACCGTTATCGTCGCATTCATAAGATCGACCAGCTGTTTTGTGATCGCAAGCCCCAGGCCGGTGCCTTCTATGTACCGGTTTCTCTTTTCGTCGATCCTGGCATAGGAATCAAACAGATGCTGCTGTCCCTCCTCGGATATTCCCTGTCCGGTATCTGATACGCATACAGAAAGGATCATCATATCATTCTCCGGGCTTTCCTCACCCGATACTTTCATTGTGATAGAACCCTTTTCCGTATATTTGACGGCGTTTGTGAGAAGATTTACCAGTATCTGCTTTATACGTACCTCATCCCCGTACAGCCGGGACGGAATATCGGGATCGTTGATCATTTCGAGATTCAGTCCTTTATCCTTCGCCCTCATCTGAAGCAGGGTGTAGCAGTCATTAAGCAGGGAAAACAGCTCATACTCTTCCGGGATTATCTCCATAAGTCCGGCTTCGATCTTTGAGAAATCCAATATATCATTGACAAGGGACAGAAGAGTCGCGCAGGCATGGTCAATATTTTCGGCATATCCTTTGATATTGCCGTCATTGCTTTCACGAAGCACCATTTCATTCATTCCGGTTATCGAATTGATGGGAGTACGGATCTCATGCGACATGTTCGCAAGGAACATGCTTTTAGCTTCGCTCAGCTGTTCAAGCCGCTTGTTTGCCTCTGTCAGTTCTGTTTCCTTTTCTTCAAGCTCATTCTTCTTTTTTTCATAGAGCCTGTTCTGAAATTTAAAGATCATACCGATCAGCAGAATGATCAGGTAAAGCCCGCAGGCCATATCAAAATATTCCGCTTTTGCGTCCGGAAGGTAGGTAACATACTCCGGGTGAAAATATTCTATAGCGAAAACCACCCCTATAACAATAACGTTAATGATGTACAGCACATAACACTGCCAGCCTTTTACAAGCAGCCATCCAAACAGCGCGGAAATAATGAACCACGAGGCCATGCTTGAATTTTTCCCGCCGTCCATGAAATACAGATAGGGTATGATGAAATCCGTAGCCGCCACATTCATTATTATACCGGCAAGATTTGCGCGGTCTTTGACGTTGGCCAGATAAAACGACAGACTGTAGGTAATGAACAGAAGTGCCAGCGGGATAACCGATTCATGAGCTGAACCAAGTATAAAATCAAATATAAGACATACCGGCAGAAAAAAAAGACCGGCCATCAGGATTATATTCATCAGCCGGTGACTGACTTCAAGCTCGTTATTTAATATGTATTTCCTGAAAATTTTTATTACAAACACAAAGAAATATCCTGTTTATTCTGCACCAATTTGCGAAGCCAATTGTGACCACAACCGTATTTTATCATTGAAACATCCCGTTAACAAGAATTTTGTTTCTCCGCGGCTAAAGCCCGTAACCCAGGTTGAACAATCTGAAGGCGGATGATAAAATATCCGTACGGTAAATATACGGGAAGCGGTAAAGAAATGTCCGGAAAGTATATTCAGAAAAGCAATAACCGGGAGGATGAAGATGAAAATAATGAACTCGACTCTGTGCTATCTTGAAAGAGACGGGAAGTTTCTGATGCTCCATCGTAATAAAAAAAAGGATGATATCAATCATGACAAATGGATAGGCGTCGGCGGAAAGCTTGAATTCTCAGAAAGTCCGGAAGACTGCCTCTACAGGGAGGTTTTGGAGGAAACCGGCTATGCCCTTACGGACCACAGTTTCCGGGGTATCGTCACCTTTGTTTACGGCGAGATCACAGAGTATATGTATCTTTATGTTTCCGACAGCTTCACAGGAGAACAGAAAACCTGCGACGAGGGGGAACTTAAATGGGTTGACAAAGAAGATGTCATGAACCTGAATATATGGGATGGCGACAGGATATTTTTAAAGCTCATTGCTGATGAGGTTCCGTTCTTTTCGCTGAAGCTTGTTTATGATAAAGATGATAATCTTGTGGAAAAGATTCTGAATATCAACAGGACTTCGCCGATCCGGGAAGATAAAACCGATATGTCCTCTTAAGGACCCGGGGCACCACGCTGTCGGGAAACGCTTCAATCAGCCTTTCCCTCAATTACGGAATCATGTTTTTGAGCATATCATAGGACGGTGGTATCGGATGCCTGATCATTTACGGCCGCATCCTCTGTTATCTCCGGCCCTATGGCCGCATCCTCTGCTATCTCCTGCCCTATGGCCGCATCCTCTGTTATCTCCTGCCCTATGGCTGCATCCTCTCTTGACAGTTTCCTTGCCTTCTTTATCCCGGCCACGGTGAGAACGATTTCGAAGACAGCTAAAATCAGCAGGAATATATCATAATCGATACTGCCTATACAGAAATCATAAAATCCATGCAGTAAAAACGGGATTATGAGCGCTTTTACCAGATAAGATTTGCAGAGCCTTTTATCCCCGTTTACATCGGCAGTTTTGGCCATACCGTAATAATAACCCATGAACACTCCGTAAATTGCATGTCCCGGCACACTCATGACCGCCCGCATGATCCCGACCCCTATACCGGCATCTATCAGAAAAATAATATTCTCAAGCGTGGCAAATCCAAGGGAAACCGTCACCGCATACACCACGGCATCAAACGTATGATCAAATGCGGGATGCTTCCAGGTAATCTTCTTAAGGACCACATATTTCCCGGCTTCTTCAACGAGTGCCGTAAGCAGGAAATTATCTATAAATATATACAGCATACTTGCAGGATCAAGGAATCCGAAGACCACCTCCCCCGCCAGGCCTATTATAACAGCGCTTATGACCGTGAGCGCGCCGAACAGAAAAAGCTTAAGCAAGAGCTTTGGCGGCTCCTTCTCAGTCTTATCACTTTTCCATATCATGATAAAAAGCACTATACCCGGTATTATCGCAAGTAAAAACATATTACCTCCACTATATCTGTCAGGGTAAAACTTCAGCCGCAGCGAAGTCTCATCCCTTCAGTTTTTCTTATCTACTCTTCGCTCTTCAGATTGTACCTCCATCGGAGCACCGCAACCCCTATGATGATCACATACCCGATAAATGAAAGCATCGTCGGAAGCTCTCCCAAAAACAGTATGCCCAGTATTGCCGCAAAGATAACCTGAGTGTAATCAAATACGGAAATCTCTTTAGCCGGAGCGTACTTATAGGCGGATGTAATTCCAAACTGACCTACAGTAGCTGACAGCCCGGCCATAACAAGACATGCAGACTGCCATGGCTCAAGGGGCGTATAATTCATCGCTATAAACGGGATTGTTACTACCGTAGAGAAAACCGAAAAACAAAGTACTATAACGGGAGTTCTCTCCCCCTTTTTCCCAAGCCTTCTCACGAACACATACGCGGTTCCGGCGCCAAATCCGCCGTACAGGCCAATGAGCGCAGGCACAAGCTGCATGTTGCTGCCTGAGGGTCTCACGATGAGCATAGCTCCGAGGAACGCAACAATTACCGCCAGGATATCTGTTTTCTTTGGTTTTTCTTTAAGGACGGGGATTGAGATCAGTATCGCAAAGAAAGGCGAAAGCTTATTAAGCATGTTTGCGTCGGCAATGTTAAGTTTATCTATCGCGTAGAAATTGGCGATCAGTCCGCTTGTCCCAAACAGGCATCTCAGAAAAATATCTCCCGCACAGCCTTTCTTTATTCTGATCTTTTCTCCGGATCTGATCAGAAGGATCAGGGATGCGATGATAGCAACCGCATTCCTGAAGAATGCCTTCTCCATGGTCGGAATATCTCCGGATAACCGGACAAAGAACGTCATAAGGGAAAAACCGAGCGCCGCAAACAATATGCAGATGATTCCTTTTGATTTATTATTAATTTTTGAAAGGTCTTTCATACTGTTTTACAGCCCCATACCGTGATCCGTTACCGTGTAAGCATGATCCGGTTTTCCGGCCGGTATGTCCGGCATATAGGTCCCTTTTTTATTCCTTATCCGGCTTTTTACCGGTCAGTCCGTTAATATCCGCCTAAAGATACAACCCGCTTACCCCGTTGATCATTCTCTTTAAGGAATCTTCTGGCTTCTCAGATCTTCCCTGTTGATCACCCTGTTAATAAACGCCATCCTTTGGTCCATTGCCTCTGCAAGCACTCTGCTGTCCTTTGCCATATCAAACGCGTGTACTGTGCCTTTTGTCCGGTTCAGAGTAACATCACAGCCGTTCTTCTCTAAGAGCCCGGCATATTCTATGCCCTCATCCCTCAGGGCATCGAACTCTGCCGTTTCCACATATGCCGGCGGAAGGTTCTCAAGAGAAGCCGCCGACGCCGGATGAACGAAAAATTCAGCAGCATCTTTATCACTGCGGAGCATCCTGTGATACGCCTCTATTGCCTCTGAATTTACAACGGGAACATCCCTGTAATCCTTCATGGACTGTGTCTCATGATCCAGTCCGATGCTCGGATATAACAGAACCTGCCCGGCAGGAGGAGTAATGCCATGTTCCCTTGCAAGCAGCGAAAGAGCCGCTGTCATGGTCCCTCCGGAGCTGTCTCCCATAGCAACGATCCGTCCGGTATCTATCTTCAGATCTTTTCCGTTTTGAAGAAGATACCCGTAAACTTCATATGCCTCCCTGATCGGAAGAGGCAGGGCGTATTTGGGTCCAAGATGCTGAAGCGTAAAAAATACAGTGCATCCGGTCCTTAATGCAACAGCCTCCGCAAGTCTGTAATGATAAGGAAGCGCGGGCAGCATAAATGCGCCTCCGTGCATGAACAGGACTGCAGGAGCAGTCTCTGTGTTATCGTTTACGGCAGGAATATATTTAAGCACGGAAACATACCCTTTAGGCGCGCATGAACAGGGGATCTTTATTTTTGTCACCTTAAGGCTGTCTGTTGATCTCTGTTTGTCCACAAGCCTCCCGTAAAGCAGCTGAACCATTTTTACCTGAAATCTGCTCTTTGCGACCGGTATCTTATAAAGCTCCTCTAACTCCGGATCTATAGCATACCTGCCCTTCTGCTTCTTTTCGGGCCTCTCAAAGGAAAGATGAACGACCAGTTCGGAATAATCCTCAAAAACGAATATCCTTATGTCATCGGAAAGGTTTGCAATGATCGAATTGCCTATTTCAACCCAGCTCTCATTGTCATCTTCATTCAGCTTATCGAAGGAGAGGTTACTGTAGGCTTCTTTCGTCCATACATAAGCCGGGCCCTGCGACTTAAGCCCCATTTCCTCGAAATCCTTCTTAAGAGCCTTTCTTACTCCTATATCCTCAAGCTCCTCTTCCCTGGCTTCTATAGCTTCGTAATTTAAGCTTAAAATGCCGCTTACCCTGCTGATAACTCCGAAGGAAGAGCTGTTTTCAGTATAAGAGCCGGCGGCATCGTCCCGCATCAGCCTTAGCTTCACAACACATCCTGACTCGTCATCCTCTATGCTGAGCTTCCCCGTCCGGTCTCCGGAAAGATTCGTTATGAGCTCACCCATCTCCTCGGCTGCCAGTCTTAAGTGAAGCCCGTCTTTTTCCGTCATTCTGTCTTCACGGACAAATCTTTCCGCCATTTGGATCGCCCGTGCCGTACTTCCTTTTTCTATCTTTTGCGTAATGTTCATCCTGAAACAAACCCTCCGGTCTCCGTCATAATAACAAATACTGTAAAGATTACTCAATGTGCCGTATCGGATCGATAACAGACCCACCGGGCGCGATCATGAGTTCTTCAAAAAGCTTTTCGACGCTCTTCTTATTTTCTCACAAACCGATAATTAAAAAAAGTGCTTTTTTACGGCAGCTTCAAATTCTGCACCGATTTGCGAAGCAAATCGTGTGCTTTGGTGCGAACTTTAGTTTGCACCGATTCGATCTTCGATCGAATCATTTCCGCATAAAAGCCAGGGTCAAAAGTTACAAGCACTTCTGACCCCGGCATATTAAAAACGATATATAAGGAATTTATCCGGTCCGTATAGCACCCCGGACCGGATCCTGTTTCCTCAATGCTCACTTTCCGAGGAGGTCACAAAAAGCCTCATAGTCCATAAGATCATCTTCGGTATCAAGCCTTATCAGATCGGATAAATCTTTAATCCCAAGAGCTTCCTCGATACTGCTTTTCTCCGGAAGGTCCTCAAGGTCATATTCTTCATCGTAATGAGCGGAATATGTATCTCCGCCCGGCTCGATAAACTCAACATCCGTTGAAACGGCTTCCGCAAGTCCGCCCTCTGTCGCAATATCCACCCTGCAATAAACCGTATCGGGGTCTTCGCTCATAGGCTCAAAAAAGACATATTCGCCAATACCTGCATTCCATTTGCCAGCGACAAGGAATCCGCTCCTTTCATAGTAGGAAAGGCCATTCCCGTCGACTCCGAGATTCTCCGCGGAATAGACTTCGGAAGCTTCATTATACGGGTATGTGTATATCTCACAGCATATCCATTCCGGGCACCCGATCAGCAAAAGCTCAGGAATATCATCATCATTAAGATACAGGAGCTTATAGCCGTGGATATCGTCTTCCGAGTGTTCCTCTTCCCATATCTCTGCCAGGGTACGGTAGTATTCTTTCCAGCCGTCCTCGTCAACATCCGTGCAATGGTCGGATCTTACATAGTGATACAACCCGTCCTGACCGGTATAAAATTCATAGAAATCCTCTTCCTCCGGTTCAAAGAAGCCGATCATGAACTCTCCTCCATCGTCATAGATGTTATAGCATATGCCCTTACTGCCGTCAGGGTTTTCATATTCTTCCCTTACGATCTTTCCTTCGTAATTGACGTCATCCTCATAACTGTAGGAAACAACATTCCCCTCCGGATCGATGGAGATATGTCCGTTGCTTAAGGAACCGTCGATGTACCAGTCGCCGGCCAGTCCCGAATAGTCCCCGGCATCGGCTTCTTCCGCCTTCCGGGGATCATCCGTAAGCGCAGAATATTCATCTGAATAATCAAAGCTTACGTTGTCCGGATCGTACACAAAAACCTCGCTTACCTTTGTCCCGTCGATCAGATCGTCCACGCACAGATCATCATAGCCGTCATTATTAAAATCATTCATGTACATATTATCCGTCACGGTATCAATGTCATGTATTCCGTCTTTAAGCGGGCAATCGGGGAACGGATTATACTCTTCTTCATCAGGCGCCAGTATAACAACCCCGTAATCCTCATATGCGGCAGCCAAAAGATCTTTCTTACCTTCCGGTGTATTCCATTCAAGATAAACAAAAAAACGCGTGGTTCTCCAGTCATCCCCCTCTATATCCTGTCCTGCTTCGATATCATCATAACCGCTGCAGCCGCACAAAACCGCAGATAAAAGCACAGCGATCAGAAAAGACATCAGTCCGGTCTTATTTGTCATTCTCATGTATCCCTCCCTTTATTCCGCTTCCCCATACAAAGGGCTTACCGTAAGAGGAAGCGCAGGACTGCGCTTCCACCATACCGTAAAGCCTGAATTTTCTCCGGCCTTTTAATGTAACGCGCCGACTTTCATCTGCCTGGCGATATCTTTGGAGTAACTGTCACCGTATCCATAAAAGGTGTTGATGATCATGACCTCGTAGGTACCGTCATCAAAACCGGATACAAACAGCTTTGCAGTACACCAGACATCGGACCAGTCATTCCACAGGTTTTCGCTGAGCATGCAGGAAATATTAGTGCCGCCGTCCCCCCATCTGAATGTAACATCTGCTGCCCCATCGGTAGGTCCGAAATAATCATTGAAGTCTGCCTCAAGGTAGTAGGCGCCTATATCCTTAATGAAATCCTCGTCCGTTCCCGGGTATGAATAATATTCATCCGTAACGTTTCTCCCCGTTGCATATGCCATATTACCGTCAGATGCCCATACATAATCATCGCCTTCACCGGAATTACACCAGCTGGGGAATTTTATATATACACCCTTTGACGGGGATTTGAGCTGATATGTGCCATCACCGAGATCTTTATAATAACCGTCATAATAACCGTACCTTCTGGTTACCTCTGAAGAATCCGCGGCATCGGCAGATGTCTGCTTTACCGGTATGTACGGAGAAAGGGTATCCCCTTCATCATCCTTAAGCCTCTGTAAACCGAGAATGGTAAGTATCTGCGGAGTAGTTTCTCCCTTCTCCGTCATTTCGAGCTGATCACCGTTTATCTCGAATTTTCCTTCGGTAAGAAGATCATCCGTCTTCATATCATAGGTCTCATAGCTTCCGGAATCATAAATGGCAATATACATTTCATCATAGGCATCATATTTCCAGTACCCGGCAACATCATCTGCGGTGAATGCCTTTTTTTCCGAAGCAGCGCCTCTTACAAGCTCCTCCGGTTTCTTCTCCTTTCCGGCATCTGCGGCATCAGGTCCATAATCATTGATATCCGACACTGCTTCAGACTCTTCCCCCGTATTCTCTTCATTCCCGAGGGAAAGGCTTTCCCTGTCGATATTCAGACCCGCTTCAGCCACGTCCTGTACAGGCGCTGCCCCGTATGTTAATGTGGCAACTGTATTTGCCGCGGCATCATTGACATCCTGTATGGCACTCATTATCGCCGCAGCCTGCCCGCTGTCCACTCCCGCACAGCCGCCCAGCGCTAAAGCGGCCGCTCCGGCCAAAGCAAAACATAACGTAACACATTTCTTCCTGAACATCATAATTTCTCCTTTCATTTTACCCTGATATTTTCAGTCTGGTATTTGTTGCCATATATCTTCAAAATAAAAAATAACAACAGTTTCCGCGCCTTCCATCAGGCAATTTATTTCCGTCAGCAAAAAGCATTTCCATTTTCTTTTGATAATACCGTTTTCTCCCTGCTCCGGCTCTTCATGCAGAATAATATAATAATCTCCTGAAAAATGAAAGGTACTAAAAGTATAATTTTCCGGAAATGCTCCGGCCGGAACGCAGGCCGGAGCGCATAAACCGGAGCTTATTCCAAAACACATGATCTGCCATGCAGATCGGCCCGGACAGGATCATACAAGATATCTGCGGATATCTCCTCTTCTCTCAAGTCCAAGCTTTTCCTTTACGGCAGCCACCAGTTTTTTCACATAAGGCATCGAAATATACAGGATTTCGCTTATCTCTCTGTCCGAGCGGAATTCCCCCATCAAACGCGCCACCTCAATCTCTCTATCCGACAGAGGCTCAGGAAGACCTGAAAGCTTTGTTTCATCAAGCTTCCCCTTCTCATCCGCATTGGAATACAGTTCCAGGTAATGCTGGACCCTGGCAAGCAGAACCTTTCCCGCGATCGGCTTCTTGAGATAATCCACCACATCCATGCCAAGGCCTCTGATCTCGGCAACCTCGTCTGTAATGCCTGTCAGGAAGACTACCGGGATCCGCTTGAACCTCCCGTCGGCCTTAAGCATCCTTAATACCTCATAGCCGTCAAGTCCCGGCATCGCAATATCAAGGAGGATCAGTTCCGGAAGCGTTTCCGTATCAGTTTCCTCTTTCAGACAGGCCAGGGCTTCATTCCCCGAGCTGCATACAATAACCTCATACAGCACCTGCAGCTGGTTCTGCATAAGGCTCAGCACCTCCATGTCATCATCGATTATCATTAACCGGCGTTTCATCCTTCTGCCCCCATATATTCCGCAAGACAATGCAAGCCCTCGCGGACCCTCCCGTATTCATCAAGGATCACTGAGTTCGCCGCTTTTGCAAAATCGTTGTCCTTCCGATACTCCACTGCTTCAGACAGTTCTGCCAGCAGATATGCGCCGACTCCTCTTGCGATCGATTTAACGGAATGAACCTGTAAATAATAGTTTTCAAACGGTTCCATCACCCGGAGCCGTTCTATCCCTTCATCGGCATATTCCTCAAACAGTGCCGCCCGCATCATAAATTCGTCTATATCTCCTGCATTGTTTTCAAGAGCTGATCTGAGATCGATACCATAGGGTCTGAGGATTCCCTGATATCTTTCCATGTCATCAAATGTCAGCAGATTATCTCCGCTGTTCTCCATTGTTATGAGTTTGCCCCGGAGAAATCCGGCAATGGTCTGAAGAAGCACGGCAGAGCTCACCGGTTTCGGGAGAAAACAGGAAAATCCCTGCCCGAGCAGCTTTTCCTCTATACCGTTCATGATGTCCGCAGTCAGTGCAATGACAGGTGTATTAAATCCGGGATGCTCCTCGAGGATTTTCTTAAGAGTTTCGGCCCCATCCATTTTGGGCATCCTGAGGTCCATAAGGATCAGGTCATATTCCCGGATATCAAGCATTTCCAGCGCCTCGAAGCCGCTCTCCACATCATCGAGCTGTATAAGCGTCGGTTCAAGGAATCCCGCGATCACCTTTCTGTTATAGACATTATCATCCACCACCAGGATACGGGCATCGGGTGCGACAAACCGGTAAGAGCTGCCGCTCTCTGATAAAGAATCCTCTTTATTCACCGTAACATAATCTCTTCCGAGATATTCCTTCTGCTTAAGAAAAACAGTAAAGGTCGTCCCTTTATTCAGGGTGCTGTCACACTCGATACTGCCTTCCATGGCGTCCACCAGTTCCTTTACGATCGCAAGCCCAAGGCCGCTTCCGCTTGTCTCCCGGTATATATCCTGAGCCCCCCGCTCAAACGGTTTATAGATGGTTTTCAGATAATCGGGAGCAATTCCTTCCCCTGTGTCCGAAACGGTGATCCGGAGCATATCCTCTTCTTCCCTGCCCACCTGTAACCGGATCTTTCCCTTCTTCGTATATTTGAGGGCATTGCTTAAAAGATTATTCGTTATTTTGCGGATCGCATCCTCGTCTCCTGACAATCGGTAAGGAACGTTCTCTTCAATCCCGTATTCAAATGATAATCCGTTTTTTTCGATCTGAGGTTTCCATATCTTAACTGTTTCATCGAAAAAAACATGTGGTTTCCAGGGCTGTGATAAAAGCTCCAGCCTGCCTGCCTCGATCTTCGTCAGATCGAGCATATCATCGATCAGAGACAGCAGGATCCTCCCTGATATATTGCTGTCATTCACCCATCCGTTTATCCGTTCTGAAGAGGTATTGGACGAGATCAGCTCATTCGTAGCCAGCATCGTATTCAACGGGGTCCTTATATCATGGCTCATCTTTGCCAGGAAATCGCTTTTTGCGCGGTTTGCTTCCTCCGCCATCTGTATCGCCTTATTCAGCTCCTCCTGCTTGTTGCGGTACAGCTGCATCTGAAGGTACATGGTGACCGCAAGGCTTAAGGAAACGATAGTCTCGCACACTACGACATCCACCATATATTTTGTCTCATGATAAGTCAGATCGGTAGGGAAAGGACTGTAATAGGCGTAAAGGCAGAGTCCGGCATACCATATCATTTCCATAACGACGAGAAGGGGCATAATAGTGCCGTCAAGGAGAAATGCCGTAAATACCACTCCAAAGATAAAAAAAGAAGGCACGCCGCTGTGATATCCGCCGCCGGAAAAAAACAGCAAAGTGAACAGGCCGATAAAAATAACCAGCACCGTCAGGATCATCGCCCTGCGGTAATCCCCCGTTCTTCTGGTATAAACCATAATGCCTACGGAAAAGACGATCCCGGCTATACTTTCAAGGACTGCCTCCGGCCCAAGCCCGAGCACCAGATTATAGATTGCGGTAATAATACAAACTATAACCCCGCACAGCGCCAGAATATTAAATGCGCCGACCTGTATTTCACAATCCCGTGGGATAAGAATGTCGATAAATCCCGACAGATAATTGTTTTTCCTGTTCATATGAACTTCCGAATCTCCTTAAACGTCATTGAAAACAATCCCACCATTAATCCGGGGGCTGTACTGAGACAGCCCAGGCAAGCCACAACGTCGCCGCTATAAAAAACAGGCCGACAAGGCTTATGATCGTGCAGACAATAAGGATTACCAAATATTTTTTTTGTCCCGTATTCCGGAATTTCTTTCCGCTCAAAACAGCGCCCGCGATTCCCGCGATCAATGCCGCAAAAAACAAAATAATCATATTTACTCCAGATCCACCTCCAAATCCACCAGCTCAAGCTCGCCCAATCTGCTGTCAAAGTCGGAAACATAGCTCTCAAAATCATCAGCCGGACAGGAATACCCATAATAAAAAACAAAACTATCACTTGAAAAAAATATTCCCCTGCCCATCACACTGTCCTCATTTTCTCCTGCTTCATAGCATACATCATAGGCCGGGTATGTCAGCTTCTCGGTGATCCGTTCATTAGGGGAAAACTTTGTTATCCTGGCATCCCCGTTGATTTTTTCCAGTAAAAAACGCTCCATATCATCCCGGATCATCTCTTCATAATCCGGCGTCTCCCCTACATAATTTTCCATCACCTCTGTACTATACCACATCTTCTCTTCTTCCTCTTCCAGCTCAATCGGCGAAGAAACATTTATCACTGTGATCAGTCCGTCCTGTGTCTGATCCATTATGAAGTAGGAGTTGTCATCATAGCTTTCATTTCGGAGATTCTTAATCCCGTCATAGGGCGGCGCGGAGAGCGCCATCATATTTGTCTCAATGGGATCCAGCGCCTCGTTTTGCTTGAAATAAACTGCCACAAGGGTAGCGATTATTACAAAAACACCTCCCGCAATAATAAAGATCACGGATTTGCTGCTGTTTTTCAATTTTTACGCTCCTTCCCGTATACAGAATTACTCTGTTATGCCGATTCGCGAAGCAGATCGTGTGCTTTGGCATAAACATTTGCTTTAGCAGATGTAGAATAAGTCCGGGCTGTTTACAGACCGGATCATTTACAGCTGCCACTCCCTGTCATTCTGAATTCTACATGAAAAATCCCAAAAATAATACATACTAAAAGTATACTGTTTTGGAAATCCTTAGGGAAAGAAGCATGGAAACCGTTTTTTTAACGGTTTCCATGTGTTTTAACCGGGCTTCGGGATGTACACCCGGTAAGCCATACAAGATCATTATTATAAATCAATGAAAGGTTCACTTTGAGGGTCCGACCTGCATTCATGGACCCTCTGAAAGGATTATCAAGCGGTATTTTCTTAAAACCTGTAAAAAGAATATGCGGGACTTCTATTTTTCAAAAGGAAAAACGATGCCGAACTGCTCCCGGATCTGATCCATCTGACGCATGATCTCCAGGGTTTCACTGTGCGGCATTTCATCACACTCGATGCGGCCCTCCTCGATAGCCTTTTTACAGGCCAGGACTTCGTACTCATACCCCGTGATCTGATCGGGAACCGTGATCTCCTTTTTAACACCGTACTGTGTCCGGTCAGGAGCATAGACTGTGATCTTTTCGGGATTGTTTATATTCCTGACACAGATAAAGCCCTCTCTGCCGCAGATCAGTCCCCGTCTGTCAGTTAAGGCATACATTGTGGTAAACATACTGGCCATTTTACCGTCTTCATATTCCAGCATGACAGTATCCTGTCCGTCCACACCGCTATCAGTGGGAACCATGGATGCTTCGATGCGTTTGATATCATTACCAAGGATCATGCTTGAAAAATTAAGGGTATACACGGTCAGGTCCAGCAGGCATCCGCCCGCGAGCTCAGGTTTCAGCATCCGTTCATTCATATCGATGCGGTATCCGAGGTTGGAAGCAACAGTAGTGACCTCCCCTATATCGCCGCTTGCGATAATGTCGTTTATAAGCTTCCTCGACGGCATATACCTTGTCCAAATCGCCTCGGTAAGCAGCAGCTTTTTCTTTTCCGCAAGCTCGATCATCTCCCGTGCCTGTTTTTCGTTTGCGGCGAAAGCCTTCTCACAGAGCACATGTTTTCCTGCTTCGAGAGCCTTGATCGTCCACTCGTGATGATGGGAATGAGGAACGGCTATGTATACAAGCTCAACGTTTTCATCATCTAACATTTCCTCGTAGGAGCCGTAAGCCTTTTCAAAACTCCATTTGTCCGCGAAAGCCTGTGCCTTATCCCGGCTTCTCGATGCGATCGCATAGCTTTCCACATCTTCCATCGGCAGGATCGTTTCCGCCATAGTGGCGGCAATACCGCCTGCGCCTAAAATCGCCATTTTCATATCCGTTTTCCTCCTCTATTGAAAGGGGTTTTTGCCCCTGAAATATCTGACATGCCCTCGTCAGAGTCGAGGGCTCCATGATCATTGTTTAAGCATTGTGAGGCAGTCATTCAGTCTTCTGCTATTACAGGAAACGAAATTATTCATTCAATACCGCCTCCAGAGTATCGGAAAGCGTGCCATAGACCGTAGTCAGGGCGTTTTCCAGCATATCTGTCATACATTCCCCCCTGATCCCCGCGATCATGGGAACCACTGTCGAAAAAACCAGCCTTCCGAACGGGAGACCGCCGTCGGGAAGCTCCAGCCCGTACCCGCCTATCAGAAGCTCATTGTTGACCGCGGAAAGCTTTTCGCAGAAGGAAAGTATCTTCTCCTCCTGCACGTCAGTCTTCTCCATAAGCTCAATCCGAAAGCTTGCGAAGGAAACGCCTTCCATCCCTTCCTGCTGCGGATAGAAAAGAATATCAGCGAAAAGATCCTTCCCTTTTATAATTTCCGGAAGAAGCACCGTCAGTACGGCTCCATCCTCCGAAAGCCTCGCCGCCACGGATCGCTCACCAAGCCTTTTTTCAAGCTCCTTTAACGCTTCCCTCTGTTCCATTATCTTTTCTTCCATCGTCCCTCCACTCCTGCACCGATTTGCGAAGCAAATCGCGTGCTTTGGCACGAACTTCAGTTCGTGCCGATCCGGTCTTTGACCGGATCATTTCCTCTCCTGCACCGATTTGCGAAGCAAATCGCGTGCTTTGGCTTCCTCTTATCCCATTAACTTTGCTGCGATCATCTGCGGCGTCGGATACCGATCGTCCCCGGGATTCTTCGGGAATCTCACCTTAAGCCCCAGGCTCTTCACCATCTGATAGCAGGCTAAGGACATATCTGACAGCCTGTTGTTCTCATTATCCTCCTCTAAGAAGGGCACCTTCTTATTCTGAAGCACTACCGCCGGAGCCGTATCATTATCTCCCTGATCAAGGTCATTATCCTTCTCTTTCTTCTCCTCCAACTCATTCTTAAAGAAAAGATTCTGATAAATGAACCCGGCGTAATTTCCGGCAATGTGCTTTGCAAAGGCAGTATCCGAGACAAATCCGAGCTCCGCCATCATTTCCTCCCTTACGTCCTGCATAGCCCGGTTCTTTTCCCGGAATGACATCTCATTATAATTCGAAAAGGCCTGCCTTGTGACGCTTTCAAGCTGGAGGAATTCATCGACCATCTCCATCAGATCCTCCTTTTTCCGGATTTTCATAAGAGCCTTCATTAATATCGTGTTAGCTACCTGGAAGCCCGCAAAAGCAATAGCCCCGGCAGGACCCGCAAATAATGTCGTAACGATAGCCGCGGAATTGATCGCAATGGAATTTGCGGTCTCTATAGCGGCATTTGCCTTATTCCGGCGGTCTACCTTCAGGATATTATCCGCATAGGCCGCGTCATCGCCCTTAAGCCCGCCCTTCTTTTCCAGCTTATATACCCGGTAGGTGGCTACGGAATGATGCACGGCATGCTTGGCCTGGACTGCCGCATCACCGACATCTACCGCAATCTTCAGTCCGGAGACTGCGACGTTCAGCCCGGTAAGGACATTGGTTGCCACACCGATCTTATCGCCCATGGTCTGTGCCGCTTCCCCCAAAGCCTTTGCCTGCTCGATGAGGCCGGAATTCAGGGCATTCGTTGCCGCATCGCCCATTGCCTTCGCCGTCTGTCCCGCCGCGACCAGGCCTATCTGATAGCCTCCCGCTGCGATACCCCAGGCTGAGCCTCCAATGGAGCGGGTGGTTTTTGAGATCATATTTGCCACGTCTGTTTTGGCGATACTTGAACCGTTGTCATGGATGGCGCGTATTGTCTTAACGGCAGCCAGAGCGCCCCCGATAAGGCCCATCACGCCGGTCACGGAGGCAAAAGCTCCTGAAGTAATACCGATAGCCGTGCCGGACTCCCCGTTTATAAGGGTAGCCACCTTATTCAGCTTGGACAGCAGCAGCGTCGCCTGGGAGCCGTAAGTAATGGTCCCGCCCACTATCTGCTTCGCCAGGCCTTCTGCCGCCGGCTTTGTATTTATCGCCTCATCCACCTTCGATTCCGTCTCCGGGGCGCTGATATCGGCACCTTCTGCTCCGAGCTTCTTCTTTACGTCCCGGATCGTATTGTAGAGCTCCCTGTCAAGCTCCTCAAGCTTCTTAATCTCGTTTTTTGCGATATTGGCCGCGCTGTCCGCCGCTTCTTTCTTTGCTTTTTTATGGAAATGGGATTTCTCCGCCGCTTCCATAGCATCCCTGCATTTTTCCAGGGCATCGATGGTAACGAGAAGCTGCCTGTCCCTTGCGGCCTCGTTGTCGGTGATCAGCTTAGTGAGCATCATCGGCGACATCACCCCGTCAGCCTCTATCTTTCCCTGCTCTCTCGCCTGCGCCAGTGTATCGACCGTCTCCTGCTCCTGTTCCTTTTCGGCAGGTCCTGTACCCTGCAGCTTTGCAAAGGCATCCCTTACGTCCGTAACATCCGATTGTCCCAGATATCCGAGTGCCGCTTCAAGCTTCTCCCAGTGCACGCTCCGGATATGACGCCCTATCCACTTCCTTTTGTCACCTCCCCAGAGGAAACCGGGAAGGGATCTTAGCTTTTTTTCAAGGGCAACGGGATCGGGAACATAGGAAATCTGGGTAATGGCGATATCCGTGGCATTGGGCGCCGCCTCCCTCCCCTTTTCCACCAGCCCGTAAAGCAGCAGCCTGTCGCGCAGAGTCAGCCGGAACAGCTTGTCAAGGAATGCTATATTACAGCCTTCCCCTGCCTGTCCGGCAAGAAAGCGGTCAACCGCCGAAACGCCTGCGATCTGCTCGGCGCTGAGATTCTCATCCAAAGAAACATCCGACCTCTTTTCCTCGCTCTTATCGATCTTACGCGCGCGGTTTCTGACCCGTTTTGCGAGCTCGCTTTTTTCTATTCCGGAGCCGCTGTTTTGCTCTTCCGTGATCTCCAGTTTTTTTAAAAGGTCTGCCTTCTTACGGCTCTGCTCCATGACTTCATTCGTATTTTCTTCAGCATACAGGTCATAGAACTGCGTGATCCGGTCCAAAAGCTCCTCGATCCCCTTCTGACGGTTTGATTTCTCAAGTGTGGTAAAGTATTCGTCCTTATACATGACAATGGCCGCCTCAAAGGGCTTCGCCAGCCGGTAGAGCCGGTTTGCCTTTTCCTCGGCGGAAAGCAGATGGTTCTTATTCAGCTCTTCCTTAGCCCTGCGGAACACTTTGAGAAAATTCTTGCCCTCCTTTGCGATCCGGTGCTGTTCCTTCTCAGACACATAGTTATGGAGGATCTCCTCCATACCCTTTTCCTCCCGGGCAAGCTGCTTCTTCACCTTCTCATCGAGCTTCAGGCTCTTTAAGACTCTCGTCCTCTGTTCTCTGGAGGTACTGTAAAGCGTCCTGGGGATATCAGCATACTGCTCTGCCTTGGCTCTGCGGTTATCCTCTACCTTTTCCTTCGCCTCTTTATCGATACTTAAGACCTCAAACCCCAGCATGGCATCCATCATATCCAGCTTTTTTTTCTGAAGCTCCGTTTCCGAAAGCTCACCATTTTGGTAATTCGCAGCCTGCCTGGCTACCACGGTAAGAAGGCTATCCGCATCCTCCGCAGGGAACAGCCTTTCCTGCCTCCCGTACTCCTCATTGGAAACAGGCTGCCCCAGCCGGTCTTTTCCAAACTCATGCAGAAGATCCGTATCTGTTCCCTTAAGCATCGTTTCCTGAAAAACAATGGTATTATACTGTTCTCTGATCGATTTATCCTTCGTTCCTCCGGACATGTCCCTTTCCCCTTTATTTTCCCGGTTTTCCCGACACCGTTTACGGGCGTTCGGGAAAAGCCCTGATCAGTATTTTTAATATACAGACAGTTCCTCAGTCTCTCTCAACCAGACTTTTCATATATTCCTGCACCAGATATTCCTGCTCCGGCGGATTAAACATCTGGAGAAGCCCGTGATATGCCGCTTCATCCTTTATAAAGAGCTGCACCCGCATCTCTTCTGACAGCACGGTCTTCGCCTCTTCACATACCGCATGGAAAAGAGGAAGAAACATTCCCTTTTTCCGTGCGCCTTCATCCAGCCAGATTTCCTTGATGCATACAGTCTCCGCCGGCGGGAGCTCCTCATAGCCGTCGTATTCAAGAATCCCGGACATATCTGCATCTTCCCTCTCCGTCTCCGTACGCTTAGCGGCACGGCAGGCGACTGCCGCTCCGCAAAGCCTGCCTTCAGCCATAAGGAAGCAGGAAAACGTTTCGTCCTCCTCACTAAGCTCGACAGGGATCATCCCCAAAAGCTTCCGGTTAAAATCCCCCAGATGCAGAACGGGGGGAAGCTGGGCCTTTTTCTTCTCAAGAAAATCAAACACCCCGGGATCCAGCATATCCTTATACTGATACACTAAAAGCCGTCCCGTAAGGCAAAGGGGCAGGAAACCTCTTTCCGTGAAAAAATGATGATACTCCCCTGCCGCCTCCGGCTCCGTCAGGATCCTTGCCATAATATCAGTAACGCTTTTCTTTTTCAGATACTCCTCGGAAAAAGACAGCAGCTTTGTCGCCATACCCTCTTCCCGGTAACGCTCCGCCGTATAAAGATACGAAAGCCATACCCCCCTGCCGATGCCCCGGGGATGCGAAAAAACAGCATAGGAAACCATTTTAGTTTCATCTCCGTTTTCCGAAGAAATATCTTCAAAGCCGGCAAGGAAAAGTATATCCTCCCTCCCGTCAAATACCATCCTGACAATACTTTCCGGAGCCGTCGCCGAAAGCAGCTCCCTCTCCGGCTTCAGAGCATAGCAGTTCATAGTTCCCTCCTGTTTGCATAAAAGGCATACTGCGAGGCATATCGGGCGGAAAAATCGATCGCAAGGCGGATGCAGAGGTCAGCTTCCTCTATGATCTCTTCATCGCTTAAGCCCTCCGCAAACGGCACCTGCAGCGTGTATACAACGCAGTTTTCCGTCCGGTCAAACGAAAAGCTGCCTATCGGCAGGTCATAATTTACGGTGGCAAGCTCGACGCAGAGCGGTAATACATTTTCGGCAAGCACCTCCGGCACCACCGTTATCCGGCACGCAAAAGCCTCAGGCTCCTCTTCGCCGTAAAAATAAAACTCTCCCTGGCCGATATTAGAAACACTCCCGAATCCATAAAGCGTCGTGACCAGCATATCCACCGGAAGTCCTGATTCCTCCATGGTAAGCAGCCTGGCCTCATCATCGCCGACCGTTAATCTCTGTAAAAACTCTCTGATCATCATTTCCCGGACCATTCCCTTTCTCCGCTTCCGCGCCGATTTGCGCAGCAAATCGTGCGCTTTGGCACGAACTTCAGTTCGTGCCGATCCGATATATTCATCTAAATGCCAGTATTCCGCTGATAACGCTGCCCTCACAGATGATACTGTCCTTATCCTTTATAAGAGCATCGACAAGCCTTCGTATGCTGTCTGTCATGGTCACAAAGATCAGCTCATGATCCTTAAGCCCCAGGGCGATGACTGCATCCCTCAGAGCCCTGAGCGCATCAACAGTCAGCTTCACATTATCCGTGAAATTGATCAGATACTGAAGCGCGATGACACCCTCTCCCTTTTCACATAATATCAGAGCGGCAGGCTCCCCGGATCCCGGGCTCTTCACCACGAATGACAGCTCCTGCGAAAGCGCCGGATCGTCAATGATCGACTCATCCAGATCCTCTTTGCCAAGTTCTGACTTAATATGGTCTATATCCTCTGCAGTAAGTTCAGATATTGATACTGCCTCCCCTGTATGCTTTCCTTTAAGCATCCTGTCAAGCGCCGCGGATGAGAGCAGCTTCTCTGCCGGAACTCTGTACGCCTCACCGTCCCTGTAGAGCTTAAACCCGAGGGACAGGGCAAACCCGTGCAGCTCCTCTGACTTCTCCGGATAATTGATATGAAGCGCCGCCAGGGGACCGGAAGCTGTTTCATCAAGAAACCCCTCGACCATTGCAGTGGCTATGCCGCGTCGTCTGAATGAAGGCAGCACGTATATGTAGTTTAGCATAAGAGCCTCGCCCATGCAGTCAAACAATGCTACACCAACCGCGCGGCCATCCTCGATCGCTCCTACGGCAAAATCATGATCACCTGTCTTGCTGCCGGGGCACAGATGCGCAAAAGCTTTTTCATTCTTTTCTCCTATCCCTGTAAGTTCCATATCATACCTCCGCTCTCTCATCAATTATTCCCGAATTTTTTCTGATAGCTCCTGACCTTTTCTTCTACAGCGGAATAATCTGCTATAAACTTATCACGGGCAGTTTTGTACTCCTCTATCAATCTGATCATTGCCCCTGTAATGACCTGGGACTGTCTGAATCCGCCCGCTTTCTCCATTTGTGTCAACGCATCTATTCTGGCTCTGAAATCTTCAAGCACCTGTTGATCTGCAAGAAGCACATTATAGAGATCCCCGGCTCCCGCCGCCTCATACAGAGCTATATTTTCATGTCCCAAAGCTACGTCACGCGCTGAAAGCTTATGCCATCTCTCTGCCTGGGAAGAACTGTTCAAATCCCGGTGCATTCTGCGAACCTTCTCCCTGAACTCAAGGCTGTCATGCTCTTTTTCCTCTCCGTTGAAATATACTATATACGGCTGTGTCTTCATGGCAGCAGCAATGTCTATGGTTCTGGGATGTGCATTCTGCGTAACATAATCATTGATATCCTTTTCCGTAATATCATCTTTGTTTATCTTATTGGCCTTTAAGAGCTTTGATGCAGAGGCGCCCTTTTTAAACCCCTTATTTTCACGTCTGTCAAGCTCTAACTGCATATACGTCCTTGCATATAAGTCCTCGGTAGTGCCGATGCGGCGTCTCAGTTCATCATTCGATATCGAGTCGAAATCCTTGCTGGCTAAGAGCACATAGTACGGAGACTGCAGAAGCAGTACGCGGTTATCGTAATCTGCAAGGATATCCTGCAGGAGGCGGACCTTGCGGTGAAGCTGGTCAAGCCTGTCCCCGATGTCTTTTGGCATTTCATATCCAGTGCCTTTTTTACTGTCCTCGTCAAGGATCCTGAGCATCGTTCCCACATGGGAATATGCCTTCAGTTCGGCATAACGCAGCTGGAACCGGTTCCGTCCGGTGTTCTTAGCAAACTCCTCATCGGATTCATAATTAAACTTATCAATATCCAGTCTGTCAAAAGCCTTGATCGTATCCTCAAAAACAGCATTACGCGTTTCAGGCGTCGCAAGCTTTCCAATGACCTCTGTATTCTTTGCGAGATCTCCTTCAAGCATATATCCGTTCCGAAGTGCCGGATTGTCGGAAATACGTATTTCCCCGACCTGCTGGACCTGCAGAAAAGCAATATCCTGCATTATGGGCGCGATAATATCAACATTTTCCCTGTCTCCGATATTACTGAAATATTTCAGATCATCTTCCATTGCAAATCCTTCTTCTTCATTGCCGATCCAGCCGTCTATGCCCTCGTAGGTGAGACGCTTAATGGAATTCTCACGCTGATAATTGCATTCTCCCATGGTATTGATCATCTTAGCCTGAAACTGGGCCTTCTTATTAAACTTCTTCCCCCGCTTTGTTTTCTGCGACTTGCTCATGCGCTCAATACCGAACGTGTCGGTAGCTTTATCGATCTTCGCATCTATATCGGTCTCTTCCGGGATGGCCTGTCTCTTAAGCCATGAAGATTTATTTATGGATGCCATCGTCAGGCTTCTGATATTTCCTTCTTTGTAGCTTTGTCCGGCAGCGCTGCGCAGAATCTTATTCTGGTTCTCAAAGGCAAGCCTTCTTGCCTCCTCCTGTTCGAGACTGTACTTCGGCTTATGGAAGTTAAACATATTGCCCCGCGGAGTGCCGGTAATGATCTGGTTCATCCCCCTTCTGTACTCCGTATCATTAAGCGGATGGACCATCAGTTTTTGCCGCATTTCATCCATCTGCTGTTCATTTAACGCACCTGCTCCGTATGCCATAATCTTATGCCTCCATTATTCCGGACAGACGGGATATCCCGCTGTCAGCCCTTACTCCTGTACGACAAACAGTATAGCATAAAACCGGATTTATGTGGTATACTTATTCTGCCGTGAGCGCAGTAACCAATCAGGCAGTGAAACAAGCCGGCTTTCAGGAAGCAGACCGGTGCAGTTATGCAGGCTGCTGCCCGGTATCCCACGGACAAGGTAACGGATCATGTGCAAAAAGATTTAATCCATATCAGGACCGTCCTGCTGCAATGTTGAACATAAGAAAGATAATAACAGAAAGGATGAAAAGCGAAAATGATCAGGAAAATATCGATTTCTCTGCTGTGTGCCGTTTGTTTGTTTTCTGTTTTAAACATAAGCCCCGTATCGGGAAGTGTCCTTAAGGATACGAAGGCCACAAAAACGTCTGCCGCCTCTAAGCAAAAGGGCAGACAGAATACGGAAACAAAGGATACAGATAAAGGTACAAAACAGTCCATTGCGGAAAGGATCTGCGGGAAATACAGTTACTATGATGATGAGAATGAGGAATTCAATACTCTCTCATTTGTCACCTTCGGGGACAACCTGTATGCATACGCCGGTCTTTCCTATGGTGAAGAAGATCAGAAGGAGGATCTGGATGTCTATTCCTACTGGGTAGCGGAATTCATCCCGGATGATAAGGACACTGTAACAAGCACGGACTCAGACAGTGCTGAAGTGAATGCCCTTTATTTTTCAAATATGTCCATGCTCTCAAAATATCAGGGTGATGCCGTAAAAGGAACGATAAAGCTTACAAAGGACGGTCTGGTCCTTGACGGCTTTGGTGCCGGTAAAACAATATACACGCAGGATGACAGGGCAAATGATGCCTTCCCGTACCTTGACAGGAAAGCATCCGCAGGTGATAAGGACCTGCAGGGATACTGGCGCTTAAAGGATTCGGACTGTCCCGTATACCTTTTCTTTGACGGGAACAACATGTATATATATGAAAAACTTCCCGGTACGGAGGTCAGCTTTTTTGCAGGATCCTGTTCCACGTCGGGAAAAAAGCTTTCCGGCAATCTGAGCAATCCGGTCAGCTCAGGAATGCCTTATGCTCTGGAGGCTGAATTTACGGTAAAAAAAGGAGTTTTAACGATCCTCGGCGATCCTTCATGTGAACTTGACATGTTCATCGAAGGGGCCGAATTCGAAAAGATCGACAGGGAAGATGTACCCGTAATAACCGCAGAAGAATATATCACCCCTGAGATTGATCCGGATGCAGATCCCGATCTGCTCTATATGTCTGATCCCGATCTCAGACCTTTTTACGGAGTCTTTGTTTCGAGCACAAAGGATCGCGAAGCTGCCATAAAGACGGCAACCGCACTCTGCGATAAGGGATATGACGGTTCCGTGACCTATACCCCCGAATGGGAGGCATTAAATAAGGATCCCTATTTTGTGGTTCTCGCCGGACGGTTTGATACAAAAGAGGATGCGGATGCCCTCTTAAAGGATGTGAAAAAGGACGGATACAGGGATGCTTTTGTAAAGTTCAGCGGGAAGTCCAAAGGAATAAGGTTAAACTACACAACCTTCAGCCCTGACACCGTGAGCGTAAGAGACGATTCCGTCGTCATCAGATTAAGCGATCCCGTCCCGACCTTTGACTGGTCGCCTTACTATGTGGAAAACGGTTATGATACCGGAAACGCCTATCTCTACCTTGACGGGGATACTGTGTTTGACAAAAGCTGTGATACGGAACTCTTTACAAACTACAAAAAAGGAGATACCGTTCTTGAATGGTTTCAAAGGAACAGGGACCTCCTTAACAATGACGCGGATAACGCTTCTTATGACGCCTGTACCGGAGTCTTTGACGTAAATGCCGACGGCACTTACATAGACAGTTACTACGGGATCTACTGGTGGGATAGAGATACTTCCGCTTCCGTCTTACCGGCCGGTCGCCTTAATGATCCGGTATCCCGGCCAGTAAGACATTCATTACCAAAGGTTTTTAATAACATCACCTTTAAGATAGAGATTGCCTTTTACGTCTTCCTTTACAGGAGCAACATACCCCTGTCTGATCATGTATAAAAGATTCTGTCTCGAACAGTCCAGAATGCTGCAGGCTTCCGTAGTATCCGCAAAGCCGTTCCTTACAAAGGCAATCAGTTCCGTTCCGGTGAGCGGGATTTTTTCCCCTTCCTTGTACAGGATTCCAGCGGGAATATCAATAGAATTGTTAAAGGTTATGAAATACCCTCCTGCCCCCACCCTGCAGGATGTGAACAGGGATTCATTACCAACGATCTTATCGACATCCTTTATTCCGGCAAGGCTGTCCATACTGATCTTCTTTGCGGTATCATCTGCAAAGATGCAGAGAAGATCCCGGTCTTCAAGAATGCTGCACTCGGCGATATTATGTGCCTGCCGCCTTAAGACATATCCCGGAAGTTCTTTCACGCCTTCTATATAAAGGCTGTCCTGGGAGCATTTTCCTCCTGACAGTTCCAGGAATTTCATTTCATCATATTCTTTCAGATGATGATTCTTAAGGATCATGTCAATATTCTGCCTTGAAGGCGGTATGATACGGTTTTGTACCCATACGAGGCTGTCACCGCGCGGGATCGTAAATACTCCCTTTTTTACATATGAAGCAAACAGAAAAGGAGCCGACCATTCATCCAGTCCATCCATAAGCTCAACAATAAAACAGCGCCCCTTTTCATAATAAAGAAGAATGCCGACCTCCCTGTTCTCCTCTTCATCACGTATTTCAAAG
>JAIKXO010000121.1 GCA_024684065.1 Lachnospiraceae bacterium | reverse complement strand
CGGAAGTTTGCCGTGATGGCGATCGATAAGAACGATAAGGTTCAGATTTACCAGAACACCGATACAAGACCCTATGTATTTACTTCACCGATTAATATTGAAGGCTACGCCTTCGCACTTATCCGCATGGATTAAGAGCGGAAAAGATCTCGGATCATAGAATATAAAGCAATAAATGGGCATGACATTTCTGTTGTGCCCATTTTTATTCGGAAATCCATCTTTAATATACGGGAAAACTGTTATGATTACTTACTGAGAAAATCGGGGGGCTTCCGCCGAAAGCAGAATGAAAGAAGTTTGGAGTATCGATACATCAGCTATTTATCCCGGCTCTGTTTCCTCTGCCCCGTCAGCTCGGCTATGATAAATACCGCCGCCATCACCGTTGCCGCCTGTGCCCTGTAAGTAAAGAAGTAATGGATAAAGGAATGGTTGTGAAGCACAAGATATCTGACGTAGGGAACGAGTCCTGTGATCGCAAACAGGAGAATACACTTTCCATCGTAATCCTTCCCCCGGTAAACAAACCCGATATATGCCGCAAATACCAGAAGGAATATCCCTGCTACCGCGCCGATGCTTCCAAACCCCAAAGGAAACAGGCATCCTATGTTCTTTGCGACTGCCCCGGCAAGATATGAGAACACATTGAGGCCAACGATATCGCCGGAAAGCCTTTCTCCGATATGCTCCGAAACAAAGGGCACCGTACTCTCCTTAAAAACCAATGCCGTCAGGATCCACTTAAGAGCCCACATCCCGACATATCCTATAGCCCATGATACCGCCGACCTTAGAGACATTTCATACAGATAAGGGAGCTTGAACCGTCCCTGTGATCCCACGCTTCTTCGGATCGCTCTCAGGAATGAGCCTTTTGCCTCCTCTTCTGTCTTTTTATCGTTCCCACCGGTACCGGTCTCTGCCACATTCCCTTTAACAGAGTAATTTTTTCGGTCTCCATCCGGAGACACCTTATCCATATAACGGTGATCCACCCCCTGATCAGAGCTTTCGATCCAGATTATTATAAGGAGCGGTACCAGAAGTGTCACTGTCTCCGTCGTAAGGAAATCCATGTAGCTTGTCACCATGCCGATAAGCATGAAAAAAGTCGCATATTTCCCGCTCTTCTTTTCAACAGCCAGAAGCACCGAAACAACAGACCCAGCAAGCATTATCATAAATGTCCATGTGTATTCAAGCGAAAGCGGCACAAACCAGCAGCCCGCGGCAACAAGTCCCGAAACCATCGCAAAGGCCGGTACCCCGAGGCCCCTACTTAACGAAACAACTATGAAAAGAGCAAGCAGGAGCAATAATATAACCGCGTTTAAAACATATATCTGCTTAACATTAAACACCGTAAGCAGCGGCCGCACAAGAGCTATCGAGCCGTGCCAGTATCTTAAATACTGCTGGTTGGCGGGAAGGTCCTCATCTACGGATTGGAGGAAATTCTCGTTTTCCTCCTGAAAAATGGAAAAATAATACGCAGAAAGGAGCACTGATCTCAGGGGAGCTTTACTGTCATAATGATATGCGATGTTTAAGAGGATCGCATCCGCATAACGGTCGATCTTGCTTGCGTCAACGCCTTCTGATACGGTACCGAAAAGCTCACCCTCCGCAAGATACTCTGCCGATTCAAGTGTTTTGTCCCTTATACTCTCTTTCGGAATCAACGCAACAAGCACCAGAAGCGCCGTCATGACAGACGCTGCTATAATAAATACTATCGTTTTTGAAATGATCGATCCCGCCATGCTCCCATCCTTTTCACCGGCCTGAAACGCGCGCCGCCGGGCGCACCGATATAAAAAAGCGGGCGCATCGCCCGCATTTTATGTCTGTCAAAATCCGCATCCGTAAACCGTGCCCCGGATGCATTATATCGTGTTTCTTCAGAAATAGTCCTTCAGCATCGCATATTCTTCATTGATGATCTGGACCGCCTCATTGTCCCCGTCAAAGTTGTCGGGATGGAATATCTTAAGAAGATCCCTGTAGCGCTTTTTGAGAGCTAAAATATTATCAACCCCGTGGAAAAGAATCCCTGTGTCCTCATATTTACTGCCGTGATCCGCGGCATAGAGGCTCGCCTTCAAAGCATTGAACTCTTCTTTTTCACGCTCGAGCATCTGCTTGTCCCGGTTAAGCTCGTCAAAGCCGTTCTCAAGGATCGCAAGCTTACGCTCCATAAGGTTCTTCTGATAGTTCAGGCTCTTTCTTTCGAGGTCGGCGCTTTCCTCCCTTTTTCTGAGAAGCTCAGAGGCCTTGCGCCTCTCTTCCTCATACTTCTTCTTCTCTGCCTTGAATTCGTCCTTTTCTATCTCGAACTCGATCTGTTCGGTCTCAAACTCGTCTCTTTCAGTTTCGAGCTTCTGCATCTCCTGCATGATCCAAAACTTAATAGACGCAAGATTATCAGCCGTAATGACTATATCCTTCGCTATATCCATTTTCCACCCCTTATTATAAAATCTACGATTTCCGACCCGCAAAAGCACTGTTCCCTCAAACAGCTTTTGCTTCGCTACCCACCCTCAGAGTATATGCTTACAGAGCCTTTTATCCATACCGCACCGAAGCAGCCTGTCTGTCATAAGCTCTGTATGATTTACATAAAATGCAGTTGATAATTCCCCTTTTATACAACTACATCAGTATCTTAAAACATCATTTTCGGCGTGTCAAGAGAAAATTATGTAAATCTTAAACAATTATAAAATTTTTCTAAATCTTCTTCTCTTCCGGTTCCTCCGGCTTCTCCGACCTTTCCGGGAAGGCCGCGTCCACCGCGTCCTCATCGTTTATCTTCTTATTCTTCCTGGCGGCGATATTGTTGACCACATCGGGAACCATATCGAGTATCTTTGTAAGCCCGTCCTGGTTCTTGATATTTACTATCCTTGTCGTACCGTTTGCGATAACTAAGACCGCGCTGGGAGTTATCTTCCCTGTCAGGCCTCCCGCCCCGTTATCCTTCTTTTCTCCCCTGAAGCTTCCTGCTCCGACGCCAAAGGATACATCCACAAAAGGCACGATAATAGTTTCACCGATCTTTACCGGCTCTCCTACGACGGTTTTGGAGGAAAGGAACCCGTCCATCCCCGTTAAAAGCGAATTCACCACATCATTAAAGCCTTTGTCAGCCATTCTTATTCCTCCTGTTTCTGTTCTTATATCTCCTCAGCATCTTCCTGAAGCCTTTGTGGAAATAAACTTTAAAGCCTGCGTAAAGCACCACGAAGACCATGATCCTTCCCCGGCACTTAAGGTCAAAATCTATTATACTCCTGTCAAAGCATGGAGTCACTTCAAATTTTCCGTTAAACAGAGGATATATCAGCGAGAGTACGGCAAGTATCATCCCGGTATCCGCCGGATCCTCCGTCCCTATACAGAGCTTTGCGCTAAACTTCCCCGGCTTCGAATGTTTAAGCACCCTGTGAAGCTCCCTGAAAAGATTTTCAAACTGTTCCTGATTCTTCTCATCGGTCAGGAATTCATAATGGAAACAGATCTCATCCTTCAGGTGTTTAATCCGATTAAATGCCGATGCAAGCTTTTCTTTAATATTGATCAGTAAGTCACATACCTTCTTAAGGTATTCGATAAGCTTCTCAATAAAAGACTTACGCTCTTCTTCGTCGTCCTCGTTGTCTTCGTCCTCGTCTTTTTCCCCGTCTTCCTCTCTTTCCCGGTCTCCCTTTTCGTCTTCGTTGATTTCTAACCGGCTTCCCTCTCCGGTTTTTTCGCGAGGCCCTTCGTTATCTTCTGCCCCGTCTTCTTCTCCGGACATTTTTTCTCCTTCCGCTTCAGCCTTTTTTGCACTCCCGGTTCTGTTTTCTCCTTCTTTCTCTACCCTCTCTTCTGTTTCTTCCTCCTGTCCCCCTGTTACGTCCTCTTTATCTTCCTCCGTAGCGTTTTCTCCGGTATCTTCCCAGTTTCCCTCTGTCTCTTCCTTTATGATATCCTCGTAGGTTTCTATCTTATATTCTATATCCTTAAGCCTTACGTTTTCTCTGTTTTCTTTATCTTCTCTTCCTTTATCTTCTCTTCCCTTATCTTCTCTTCCTTTATCTTCCCTTTCTTTATCTTCTCCTTGTTTTATGTCTTCTTCTATCTCTTCCTTATATTCTTTACCGCGTTCCTTCTCCTCTTTTTCCTCCCGGGCTTTATCCTTCACCCTTCCCCCGATCTTTTTTTTGCGCTTCTTCCTTTCTTTCTCGGCATCCGAAGCATCTTCACTCTTTTTCACGGGAAATCCGAAAAGCCTTCCCACATAGCTGAATTTCTTTCCCTCATACGATGCCCTGGCATAAAGTATATAAAGAAGCCAGTGGGCCTTAACCTGAACATTCAGAATATCCCCTTCTGTATCCTTTACCCCGTCTATCTTATATCTTACCGGCACAAAGAGTACGGCAAGGATAAGTAAGAGCAGTATCCCTATGATAACCAGAAGGATAATGCCTATTATTTTCAATATAGTCAATAAGGTTGCTGCCATTTTATGTTAACCAAATCAGCCTGCTGCCAGACTGCGTCTCCCGTATCCGGGTATCGGCTTTATATTTATCTAGCCTATTATCCGCTCCTCTATGTCTTTCCTAAGCTCAAAATAACTGCCTGTCACGGAATAATGCTCCTCAACGATCTCCTTCACAAGCTTTAAAACCGCCCGTCTGCTCTCCGCTATCCCTATGACGGTATGAGGCCTTTTCCGGAACCGTTTCTCCTTGAACATAGCCGCAGGGACAATGTCAAAGACATCCTCTTTATTATCGGAAAGCAGTATGAAATAAACCCCGGCCATCCCCGCCCCGGTAAAAAGCTTCATCTTGATAGTCGAAAGCTCTTTCTTTGTTTTTTCAGTCAGATATAATCTGTCAACGTAGTTTATCATAAAGAACACCGGTTCTTTCTGTATACACCCGCATCTGTAAGAACATCTGTCATGATTATATCAGTTGAGAGATTTTTCTTCAATCTGCCACGGTTTAAGTCTGATCAAATGAAAGCCTAATCAAAATAGGCGTCAAAGACCTCCTTAGCCATCGGTACGGCAAACTGGCCGCCAGAGCCTGCTTCCTCGGCTATAACGGTGACTGCGACCCTGGGGTTTTCGGCAGGCGCAAAGCCCGTAAACCAGGCATGGGACATGGCTTTATTGGAAGAAAATTCGGCAGATCCGGTCTTTCCGGCGGCTGTATACCTTTCATTTTTAAGCCTTGTCGCGGTACCCTCCTCGACCACAAGCTTCATGAACCCGGTAAGCTTTTGCGCATATTCCTCATCAATTATCCTGCCGTACTCCGAGGGCTCGTACTGCTTCATTATATCGCCGGTCCCGTTTTCCACCCTGTCAATAAGATAGGGCTCCATAAGGATCCCCTTATTGGCTATCGCCCCGGTGATCATGGCGATATGTATCGGGGAAGCCTGCATCTTTCCCTGCCCTATGGCGGTCTGCATGCGCTCTCCGATATCCGAATCCTCATTTATCGGAACAAAGCTCTGTTTATACGGGAATCTTAACGGAAGCTCCTCATTGAACAGGAGCTCCTCGCACAACTCCCTGAATTTCTTTCTGCTTAGAGAAACACCTATGCTTGCAAAGGCGGAGTTGCAGGATTTTGAAAAGGCTGTCTCAAGATCAACCTCCCCGTGCTCGTTTCCGTGGTAACAGTTTATAGTATACTGGTCAATGGAAAAGCTTCCATGGCAGTCAAAGGAGAACCGGGAGAGCTTCTCCCCGGAGTTCTCCCTGAGATATTCAAGCATGGTTACGATCTTGAAGGTGGAGCCCGGCGGATAAAGCCCCTGGGTGGCGCGGTTGACAAGGTATCCGCTCTCATTGTCGGTATTTATCTCATCCCATATCTCAGCAATCCGGTTCGGATCGAAGTCGGGCTTGCTCACCATGCAGAGTATCTCCCCTGTCCTTACGTCCAGGGCGATTATGGCTCCCCTGTAATTTCCGAGGGCCTTGTAGGCCGCCGCCTGCATATCGACATCCAGGGTCGTTACTATATTATCGCCTGTATTCTTCCGCCCGTTTAAGGTATTTGATATCCTGTCGAGGATGAAGCTGTCAGAGGTCAGGAGATTGAAATTACCCAAAAGCTCTGCTCCGCTCTTACCCTTATCCGAATATCCCACGGCATGGGCAAAGAGATTCTTATACGGATAGACCCTCTTTTCGCTTCCGTCCTCAAATACCTCTGTCTCGGCGAGAACCCTCTCATCCCTTGAGAGGATCTTCCCCCTGACCACCCTTTTTGCAAAGAGCTCCTGTCTGGAGTTATAGGAGCTGTTGATAAAATCCGGAGCCTTGAAATAGGCAAAGAACCCCAGATAGAAGATCATTACGACAAAAACAGCCACGAAACCGAAAGTGATGTGCCAGATATTCCTGTTTTCAGTTTTTCTGTCCGAATGAAGAGAAAACCTCTTGAAAATTAGTATCTGCATTTTAAAATATTCTATAAAAAGTCCGACTTTTCGTCAAGTTTCGCTCTTTCATATGAAGGGAAATCCCCGGTACTGTTTTCCGAAACAGCAAGTGTTCCCCCATTCTCACCGATGTCGTAAAGCTCCTTATTCTTCCTGTCAAAATATGTTACCGTCACCTTATCAGCATCACCGGAGCATACAGTCAGATGATTGGAACTCTCGTCGGCCTTAATGCAGTCAGTGTCGCCTTTACATACATACGTTTTCTCCACATAATTGTCAGATTTTCAGTAAACGCACATAACTAACTCCTTGCGCCGGTCCCTGCGATATAAAAAAAACCGCCCGGCGCCCGGGCGGCAAGGATAAAAAATGTATTATCTTAGAAACGCCGCTTAAGCGTTTACTTATATTTCCTTCAACAGTTCCTGTCTTTTATACACGGCATTGTACAGTCCCTGAATTATCGCAAACATCGTGAGGGTCACCAATATCGAATTCCCGCCGTAGCTTACAAGGGGAAGCGTGACCCCGGTAAGCGGTATGAACTTAGTGACCCCTCCCAGATTTAGAAACACCTGGAAACCATAGACCATGGAAAGCCCAACAGCGACCAGCTTGTAAAACGGATCCGTGAATTTCATCGCTATGTTCATAAACATCACAAAAATACTCACGCACATTAAGATGAGACAGATACCGAAAAGCACTCCCATTTCCTCGCAGATGGCCGCAAATATAAAATCCGATTCGACCACGGGTATCTTGCCGGGAGCCCCCTGCATAAGCCCCATTCCAAAGAATCCTCCTGTTCCTATCGCAAAAAGCGCCTGTGCGATCTGGTAGCCCGCGCTGTCTATCGTCCCCATCGGATCTCTCCATCCGGCTACCCTTACCCTGACATGGGAAAACAGTTTATACCCGGCGACAGCCGCCAGGGCCCCTGCGCCCAGCCCCCCGAACAGAAGCAGATGACTTCCCGTGGCGATAAAGAGCATAGTTATGTAAACCGCAAAATATATCAGGGCGCTTCCGAGGTCCTTGGAGAGTACAAGGATCAGAATATGCGCCCCGGCAATGGCGACGGTTATCGCTATATCTAAAAGCTTCTCCGCCTTCGAAAGGAGCCCCGCTATGGAAAACACAAAGGTAAGCTTTACAAATTCCGAAGGCTGGAAGGTCACTCCGCCTATATTAATATTCAGCTTTGAGCCGTAGATCGTTCTGGAAAACACAAGGACTATGAAAAGCATGGCAATCCCGAGAGCGGCAAATAGGTAATAGAAACGTCTCAGGTTACTGTACTTCATAAGAATATACGGGATCACGGATGTGAGGATGAGACCGGCGACCGCAATGACTATCTGTCTGACCGCCTTGTCGGTGGATATCCTTGTAAGGATTATGAAGCTTATCGTCAGAAGCATGCACATGTTGTTCACTATCAGGCGGTTCGCGCCCTTGTATACATGCTTATAGAAAACTATTACGGTAAGCGTAGTAAGCTGGCTTATAAACCAGATCGGCGGGATCCTCCCCTGCTCCTCCTTTCCTAAATAAATAACCAGGAAAGACAGCAGATGAATAAGCACCATAGCGACGTTCTGCCCTGTATATATGCCCTTCCTCTCGTGCTCGTTATGGAATTTAAAGACATAAAAGCACTGGAAGGTATAGACAGCCATCAATATGGTCAATATGTACTTGGAAGCCTCTGCAATGATAATATCCAAAGCTACTGTACGCCTCTGTTCAGATGCCCTTTCGTATATTTTTCCACCGAAGGCAGTTTGAGTTTCTTTGTTGAAGGTATTGCGTTATTGCGGCCATTGCGGTTATCCGGGTCATTATTGTTTACATAATATTCACTATTGTAAACCGTGCCGGCCCCTGCCGCATTATCAGCTTTATCCGCTTTATCAGCATTATCCGCCCATTCCGCTTTTTCATCCGGAATACGGCCGGCTAATAAACCTGTAAGATCCCGGTAATAGGATATGATATCAGCGATCTCACCGGCACTCTCCGTCGTGAAATCAAGCCTAAGGTATCTGGGCTCAAGCCTCTCGATAATCCCGTCCTCATGTGTGATATATAGAGGGACGCTGTTGTATATAACGTTCGAACACTCCCTGCAGAAGTTAAAGCAGGGGAAATCGTTCCCGAGCCTGTCCTTCAGATATATTACATTTTCGGACGGATCCTTTAATGGACGGTCAGGGCGCCCTTCATCCGCTGCTCTGTCACCCGCAAGGCAGCCCGAGAGCGTCTTTTGCACGCACTGGGCGGACAGCATCATCGGAAGCCTTCCGTAGACGATGAACTCCTCCCCTTTGATCCCCCGTCTTATAAGCTCCTTTTTATTAAGCTCCACGGGGACACAGGTAACGATGTCTTCAGTGCGCTTAAGTACTTTTTCGGCAATCCGGTTCATATCATAGAGGTGAATATCCTCTATGATCATCTTATCAAAACCTGTGTCCAATAAGCTGTACAGCGCCTCATAATTATCAACGAGCACAGCATCGCAGTATTTCCCCAAAGAGCCGGCAGAGACAGGGAGATTCCTGAGCGTATCTTCCCTGTGGATGTACGGAAGCGCCGGGCAGAAGCTTATGCCTCTTTTCTTTATTATTTCATATGTCTTTTTAAGACCGGCCTCATCGTAAAACAAAGACAGCGGCACCGTGACAACGGAAACTCCGGGCGTGTCAAGCACCGTCTCAAGCGCGTCTGTTCCCAGGAGCCTTACATGAAGCCCGGGACTGCTTACGGATCCGGACGCCCTGTTCTCATGGCTCCTTATTAATTCCTCTGCCTTATGCGGTTCAGGCGATACCTCTCTCCGGTGAGCCTTAAGTATTTCCGCCCTTACCGCATTAAGTCCTTTTCGCCTCAGGTCATTAAGCGAAGCCGCCGAAAGGAAAGGACTTCCCTTTATGACTATTTCTTTCCTTACTATATTAAACCCCGAGCCCCCGCATTTTTCAAGCTGTCTTTCAACAAGCTCATAAGATAACGGCCTGCTCTTTGCGCTCTCTGCCTTATCCCCGTATACCGTGACCGATACGAAACGCTTCCCGGGCTCACCGGAACCGCTCTGCTTCGGCTCTTCTTTGTGGTTTTTCCCGGAACCGGCCTCGCAGGCATCATTATCTCTGCAGGCTCCTGCCTCACAAAGGACAAGCCTTGCTTCCGCCCCTTCTTCTATAAGGACAAAGGCTTCAAGCTCTGTTTCCGGAGCGTTGCCCGCATATTTTATATAAAGGCTCTTTTTCTTTTTTTCATCCGCGCTTTCATAGGACGGACTGTCGATCGACAGCATATCGGGGCCGTTTTTTTCAAAATAATAACCGTTTGAATTCCCGCTTCTTGTATATAACCCGATAAGATTGTCCCGGTCGTTCTTTGATACCCTGTAGTGCTTCGTCTGAGAATTTCCTTCAGGATCACCCGGATGTCCGGATAATTCTCCCGAAAGGACGATGTCTATGTACTTACGGTAGATCCCCGTAACTCCCGCGACATACTCCGCGCTTTTCATCCTCCCCTCTATCTTGAAGGAGTAGATCCCCGCCTCTATCAGCTTATCCATTATATCGACCGCGCAGATATCCTTCGCGCTTAAAGGATAGGATCTGCTCTGAAGATCCATTATTGCCGGAAATGTCTTTAACACAGAACTTTTCGGCTTCTCTGAATATAATTTATTCAGCTCAGGGTTCTGATATCTGCAGCTATAGGGGAGCCTGCAGGGGCCCGCGCACCTTCCCCTGTTTCCGCTTCGCCCTCCGAGAAGCGAAGAAAAGAGGCATTTGCCTGAATAGGAATAGCAGAGAGCTCCGTGGATGAAGCACTCAAGCTCCATTCCGGTCTCACTGTGCATTTTTTCAAGCTCCTTCAGGGAAAGCTCCCTGGCAGGAACCACCCTTTTAAAGGAAAGCTCCTCTAAAAACCTTATCCCGTCAGATCCCGTTATCGACATCTGGGTGCTTGCATGAAGCGCAAGCTCCGGGAAGCATTCATGCAGAAGCCTTGCCACTCCGATATCCTGTACTATCACGCCGTCTAAACCGTTTTCATAAAGCGGATAAATATAATCATATATCTCAGTAAGCTCTTCGTCCTTAAACAGGGTGTTCAGAGTAAGATATATCTTTCTTCCTGACATATGGGCAATATCCAGTGCCTCAAGCAGCTCTTTACTGCTAAAGTTTGAGGCATAGGCCCTTGCGTTGAACCTGTCTCCACCCAGATATACCGCATCCGCCCCCGCGTTCACGGCGGCCTTAAAGCTTTCCATTTCCCCTGCCGGGGCCAGTAATTCTGTCTTTTTCATGAGTTAAAAAAAGAGGCTGTCTCAGACAGCCTTTGGTTTATTTTTTGTTCAGTTCCTTCTGGTAGCTCTTGATCTGTTTTTCCTTGCTCTCAAGCTTTATCTGAGTGGCTATCAGCTCATGCTTGAGATCATACATTTCCGTATCCTTGGCTTCCAGCTCCGCCTTCATCTCATCAAGCTGTGCCTTTGTCTTAAAGTAATCATCGGCAATGTTCAGCTGGAGCAAAATGCTCTGCATATCGGAGGGCTGCCTCTTAAATGACTCCATTTTGTTATACTCGGCGATCTTGTTATTAATATATGAGGCTACCTTCTGAAGATATTCCTCGCTCTCATATCCCCCAAGCTTAATGACCTTCCCGTCAATAACAACCTCTGTACCGTTTCCCTTGCCAGCCATATTACCACCCCTGTCATAAACCTGATAAAACTAAACACTTATTTCAATAATAACACAGAACCATCCTAAAAGATGTATAAAACACATCTTTTCGGTCCCTCTGGATCTACTCTGGATCTGATAGATCAGATTCAGAGTTATAATGACAGGATTTACTTCGTAAATCCCTTATTGCCGAAAAGATGTAAAAGACACATCTTTTCGGTCCCTCTGAATTTGATAAATCAAATTCAGAGTAATGATAACTCACTTATGAGTCTCCGTCAAGTAAATCGGAAAGACCAAAATGCTCATAGGCCGTCTTGGTCGCGACCCTCCCTCTGGGAGTCCTGTTAAGGAATCCGTTCTGGATCAGGTACGGCTCGTAAACATCCTCTATGGTGCCCGCATCCTCGGAGATCGCGGCCGCAAGCGTATCCAGGCCTACAGGCCCCCCGTCGAATTTATTGATCATGGTAAGAAGGAGATTTCTGTCCACATGATCAAGGCCCATCCTGTCAACGTCCATCATGTCCAGAGCCTTCACAGCCGTCTCAAGCGTTATCCGCCCGTCATACCTGATCTGGGCAAAATCCCTTACCCGCTTAAGAAGCCTGTTCGCAAGCCTCGGTGTCCCCCTGCTTCTCTTTGCAAGCTCCATGGCGCCTTCCTTATCGATCTCCACCTTAAGTTTTTCCGCCGAATGCAGGATTATCGTCCTGAGCTCCTCATGGGTATAGAACTCGAGCCTGTGGATTATCCCGAAACGGTCCCTTAAAGGCGCGGTAAGAAGCCCCGCCCTGGTTGTCGCGCCGACAAGCGTGAATCTCGGAAGATCCAGCCTTATCGAACGCGCAGAGGCGCCTTTTCCTATCATGATGTCGATGGCATAATCCTCCATTGCCGGATACAGCACTTCCTCAACCTGCCGGTTCAGCCTGTGGATCTCGTCCACGAAAAGCACGTCGCCCTCGGTGAGATTGTTGAGGATCGCCGCTATCTCCCCCGGCTTTTCTATTGCCGGACCCGAAGTTACCTTTAAATGTGTTCCGAGCTCATTGGCTATGATCCCCGCAAGCGTTGTCTTTCCAAGCCCCGGAGGCCCGTAAAACAGAACATGATCCAAAGAATCCTTCCTCTGCTTTGCAGCTTCTATATAGATCTTTAAGTTGTCCTTTACCTTTTCCTGTCCTATATAGTCCTTAAGCACCTGAGGCCTTAACGAACCCTCTATCTTTATATCTTCCTCTGTAAAATTTGTTTCAATCGATCTCTTTGCCATACTCCCCCTGTATGATATCGGTATCAGAATCCCGCTCCCCGGTCAGGCATGCACTTAAACGGTCAGGATGCCCTATTCCCGTCATATATATTTAAGCGCAAGCTTTAAAATCGCCTCCACATCATCGCCCGCCTCCTGTGCGGCCCTGCTCACCGCCTTAAGCGCAGAGGTCTGGGAATATCCCAGAGCCGTCAGCGCCTCTACGGCCTCTCCCTGAGGGCTTCCGGAATCCGGGGCTTTAACATCCTGTGTTCCGATAAATTTCGCATCCAGGGCATCCTTAAAGGATATCTTGTCCTTTAGGTCTAAGATTATCCTCTGCGCACTCTTTCCTCCTATGCCCGGCGCCTTTGATATTGTCTTTGAATCGCCCGATACTATGGCAAACCTCAGATCATCGGCGCTTATCGCTGACAGGAGCGAAAGGGCTGCCTTCGGCCCTATCCCGTTCACCTGTATAAGCAGCTTATAAAGATCCAGATCATCCTTCGTAAGGAAGCCGAAAAGCTGCATCGCGTCCTCTCTTACGCTGAGAAAGGTATATATCTTCCTCTCCTCCCCGATACCGTTTAAAACAGCTATCGAGCTTGCGGGCATTATGACATTGTACCCGATATCATTCACTTCAAGCACTATCTGCTGCTCATATATAGCCGCAACCGTACCTTTTAAATATGCTATCATCTGCTGCCGCCCTTAATATCACCGTCGTAGATCCGTCTGTCTTTCCGTCATTTTACGTTAAACGGCCGGTCATGTATAACCGGACTGAAAAACCTTTTTCTGTCATTTCCTCAACGGATATAATACTAACATATCCCCCGGAAAATTGCAAAAATGACGGCGGGATTTCTCCCGCCGCCATTTTTTGCATCGATCTGTGAAGCAAATCGGATGATTAGGCACGAACTTCAGTTCATGCCGGTCCAATTCGGCATTTGCTTCAGCAAATGTCGAATAAGTCCGGCCATCAGACCAGATCATCTTCACCCTATAACAAGCTACACGACCGTGCTTCCGACTTTTCTTTAATTCGTTTCTTAATTCTTATCGGATTTTCTTTACGGCTCCTCGTCAAAAGCAACGATCCTGCCTTCTCCGTAAGGATCTTCATAGCCCTCATCAACTACTCCGCCAAGGGTCTCGGTGATATAATCCATAAGAACCTGATTGTCGATCTTTATCCCGTCAAGAATAACCTTTGCATCGTCAAACATAGTGAAGCCATCGCCGTTGTCCCTGAGGATATAGTCTATGGAAGCTAATGTATAAGTCTTCTCGGGATCGATATCCTTACCGCCGATCTTAACGTTCTTAACCCTGCGTTCTCCGTCTATTCCTGCGTACATTCCGTTTTCATCGGTCTTGCAGGGGCTTTCGATATAGGTATGTATCTCATAGGACATTCCGGAAACCTGTAAGAATCCTCCGGTCTCGGAAGGGCAGACCCTTGCGCCCCATTCAAGGGCATCTAAGATCATCTGGCCTGTCACTTCATAAACACTTGCGTTGTTTCCGAAAGGATGTACCTTCAGAATATCTCCTAAAGTAATATCACCCTTGGGAATGCTCACCCTGATGCCGCCGCCGTTAACAAAGGCGATATCCGTTTCCATCTGCTCCCTGTAGGCATCCGCGCAGAGATCTCCAAGGTTTGTCTCAGCCCTTCTTACTATCCTTATGGGATTTCCGTTGTCGTCTTTGGCTTCAGGATCAAAAATGGTAAGCTCTACGGCAGTCTTTGCTACGACCTGGCCAAGATCCTCATCAAGCTTTTCCATCTGCTCCGCTATTTTCGCAGACATCTCGTTTTCAATCCCTAAAAGATCCGGAACGCTGACGCTGTTATTCCATGTATAGACTCCCGTGGAAAGGGATCCGTCCTCGGCTGAGATATCAAGATAGCCGACTCCGTTAAGTTTTGTGCCGCAGGCTGAACGTAAAACTTCCTCCCCGTCCTTGTTCTTGACAGCCGCCTGGTCCGTATCATGACTGTGCCCGTCAAGGAACGCATCGATACCTGTAGTATTCTCGATAATATCAACATAGGTGTAAGGAGCCGCATCAAGCTTGTTTCCGATATGCCCCATCACTACGATATAATCGGCACCCTCTGCCCTTGCATCATCAACTGCCTTCTGAACAGCCTCGTAAAGAGCTTCTCCGGTTTCATCCTGCATGAAGCCGTAAATAAAATTGCCTTTTTCATCCTGGAAGAACTTGGGCGTAGAGGTTATGATCGTCTTCGGGGTTGTCACTCCGACGAAGCCGATCTTAAACCCGCCGACCTCCTTGATGATGTAAGGATCGAACACCAGCTCTCCCTCTTTGTTGAAGTTACAGCTTATATAAGGGAACCCGGCAACATCGGCAAGTTCTAAGAAGTTGTCCATACCATAGTCAAAGTCATGGTTACCGGGGGTCGCTATATCGTATCCGCAGTCATTCATGAGTTCGATAATGGCTTTACCCTTTGAAACGGTTCCCAAAGGCTCGCCCTGGATCGAATCGCCGTTGTCTGCAAGCAGCGTAGCCCTGCCGTTTGCCTCAAGGACATCCCGGATCTGTTTGACGCCTGCGAGAGTAAAGTTCTGGTCAACCCCGCAGTGTATATCACTGGTAAAGAGGATAGTAACATCCTGAGGTTCCTGAGCTTCTTCCTCCTCGGCTATCTCTTCACTCTCTTCTTCGGCAGCTTCCTCAGCCTTCTCTGCTTCGGCGGCTTCTTCGGTTTGTTCTTCCTCTGCCGCTTCCTCAGTCTTTTCTTCCGTTACAGCCTCCTCAGGAGCCTCTTTGGTAACGTCTGCGCTCTCTGCGGGCGCTTCCAGACCGGCCTGAGTTATGAGCTCGGCTCCCGCCTCGGGACTGCAGCCCGAAAGTGCGATCAGACCTCCTGACAGAAGCAATGCCAGGAATTTCGTAAACATCTTCTTCTTCATTTTTACCTCCTTGGTAATTTGATGAAACGTTAATGAAATATGGCTTTCATTACCGTTTTAATGAGAGGATTTACGCCGTAAATCCCTTATTGCCGAAAACATGTAAAAAGCACATCTTTTCGGTCCCTCTGAATTTGATAAATCAAATTCAGAGTAATTATGTAATTGCAGATTATGCAAATTACATTTCTTAACTATAATTGTACCACAAACGGACCTGATTCTGAATATGATAATAAATCTTATTGAAACCTGTTTTCAGGGTTCCTGGCAGTCATAACGCCTTTCTTATATAACTCAGTACTATTTTCGCGATAAGTCCCGTCACAAACCCCGTAAGGAGCCCCGATATTAAAAGAACCGGTCCGTAATATGCTATCTTAAGCTCATCAACCACGATCGCGGCAGCTATAAGCTGTCCGATATTATGGAAAACGCCTCCGAGCATGCTGACGCCTGTAATGCTTAATGCCTTAAACATGCTTCCGGCCCCCATAGCCGCAAAGGCAAGGAGTCCGCCCGACAGGCTGAAAACCATACTGAACATATTCCCGAACAAAAGTCCTGAAAGCACGATCCGAAGCAAAAGGACAACAAGCGCCTCCTTCTTTCCGAACACTTCCATCGTTATCAGAGTGACGATATTGGACAGGCCGAGCTTAACGCCCGGTATTCCCGAAAGAGGCGGAAGAAGGCTTTCTATATATCCCATTATAAGGGCAAGCGCTAAGAACATTCCGAGGACTGCAGTCTTCCTCGTTTTCGCAGAATAATCCGAAATCATCTCAAAACCGTTGATGTTATATGTCAGTTTTTATATGATAAAAAGCAATTGCATTTTAAGCCTGCTAGAACCAAAGTTATTCCCTGACAGGAAGATAGTTCATACCGCAGAGCCTTCGGAAAAAGGAAGACCGGAAATACACGGGTGCTTTGCCGTAATCCCTGATCTGTCACATCGAAAATGCGTCATATTCATCCTCTTCCCCTGCTTCTCCCCTGACCTCCACCACTATCCTTGCAGGCAGGCATACGATCGTTTCCCCTTCGCTTCCTATGCTTTTCTGCCGGACACACAGCCTGTCGGGGCAGTCAGCCTCTGTCACATCTGCTTTTCCTGATGTTATGTTAACCAGACAGGACATCCCTGAAAAGCCCTCAACCCTTATCTGCCTGTCCTCGGAAAGAGGAAGCGATGAGTATTCCTTCCCGTCGACATATATAACGGCATACAGCGCTGCCGAAGATCCCTTATCCGAAAACATCATAAAAAGCTGCCATATCCCGGCGGCCAGGATGATAACTGCCGCAAGGATAAGATCACCTCTGTGACCGGACAGGAAAGAGTGCCCGGGATCCTCACTCTGCCCTCTTCTCCCAAAAAAGGGACCTGATCCGGGAGCATCAGGCTCACTCTCTTTGGGACAGGAAGCTCCGTTTTTTTGCATCATCAGTCCTTACTGTTGATATAATTCACAAGCCCTTCATTTTTAATGATTTTCTGCATGAATTCAGGGAAGGGCTGTCCTTTATATTCCTGCTCTTTGGTTTTGTTTGTGATCGTCCCCGTGTCAAAATCAACCTCTACCTCATCCCCGGATTCGATATTCTCTGACGCTTCCTTGCATTCTATTATCGGAAGGCCTATGTTTATGGCATTCCTGAAGAATATCCTCGCAAAGGTCTCCGCGATCACACAGCTTACCCCGCAGGTCTTTATGACCTGGGGCGCGTGCTCCCTGGAAGATCCGCAGCCGAAATTCTTTCCGGCTATTATCATATCCCCTTTTGAGATCTTATGTACAAAATCCCTGTCTATGTCCTCCATGCAGTGGGCAGCGAGCTCCTCCCTGTCCTGGATGGCCAGGTATCTTGCGGGGATTATCACGTCGGTGTCCACATTGTCTCCGTATTTAAAAGCTTTTCCTTTTGCGTTCATCTTAACTCCTTGAATATTATTATACTGCTCTGTGATCAGATATCACAGTGACGCTTTTGTTTCATTCAATAATAAGGCTTTACGGTTCCGGCAGCATTTTGACCGGGTTTAGACTGATCAGCCCTTATGCCCTCTGCGGAAGCGCTTTACCCTTTAACCCGTAACAGCCCGTGCGCTCAGTCTGCATCCGGAGCCGCTATATAGCCTCTTACCGCGCTTTCCGCCGCAACCGCGGGACTTGCGAGATAAACCTCGGAATCCACATGGCCCATCCTTCCGACAAAATTCCGGTTCGTTGTAGAGATACACTTCTCTCCTTCCGCAAGGATCCCCATATAGCCTCCAAGGCAGGGTCCGCAGGTGGGAGTTGAAACTATCGCCCCTGCTTCGATAAATATCTTCAAAAGCCCTTCTTCCATGGCCTTAAGATAGATTTCCTGAGTTGCGGGGATTATGATGCAGCGGACGTTCTCAAAAACCTTCCTGTCCTTAAGGAGCTTCGCCGCTATTCTGAGATCATCAAGCCTTCCGTTAGTGCAGGAGCCTATGACAGCCTGGTCAACATATATCTTCTCCCCGATCTCATCCACGGTTTTCGTATTCTCCGGAAGATGGGGGAAAGCTACCGTCGGCTTTAAGGCTGACAGGTCTATGGTATACTCCGCGTCATATTCCGCATCCTCATCGGCTTCGTATACTTTATACGGTCGTTTGGAATGCTCCTTAAGATATTCCTCCGTCTTTTCATCCACAGTGAAGATCCCGTTCTTTCCGCCGGCCTCGATGGCCATGTTCGAAATCGTAAATCTGTCGTCCATCGAAAGATACCTGATACCGTCCCCGGTAAATTCCATGGATTTATAGAGGGCCCCGTCTACCCCTATCAGCCCGATGATATGAAGGATGATGTCCTTTCCGCTGATCCATTCCGAGGGCTTGCCGGTAAGCACAAACTTAACAGCCGAAGGCACCTTGAACCAGGCCTTCCCCGTAGCCATCCCGGCCGCCATATCGGTGCTTCCGACACCGGTGGAAAAAGCGCCCAGGGCCCCGTAGGTGCAGGTATGGGAATCCGCCCCTATGATCACATCCCCCGCGACGGTAAGTCCCTGCTCCGGAAGAAGCGCATGCTCAATGCCCATTTTCCCGACATCATAATAATGGCTGATCCCGTGTTTTGCGGCAAATTCCCTGACACATTTGCAGTTCTGTGCCGACTTTATATCCTTGTTCGGGATGAAATGGTCCATAACAAGTGCTATTTTATCCTTGTCAAAAACCTCGTCCTTATTTATCTTTTCGATCTCGCGAATGGCGACGGGCGTAGTAATGTCATTCCCGAGCACCAGATCAAGCTCTGCCTCGATAAGCTGCCCCGCTTCGACCTTCTCAAGCCCTGCGTGGTCAGCCAGTATCTTCTGAGTCATCGTCATTTTACTCATATTTAACCTCCCTGCGAACTGCATCCAGCCGCTATAAATGAAAACATCTGCATGAGTTCAGTTCTTTCACTGCAATTCATAATACATCATTCCGCTTTACAAAACAAGGAATTATGCGGAGATCTTAATATAATATGCATACCCGGAACACGATTTTCGGTTGAGAAATTCTTTTCTTTCTACTATGAATCTGCAATACGTGGTATACTATATTTAATGTAATATTGCAGGCTGAATTTTTTCTCCCGGGGGCAGATCAGATATGAAAAAAGACGCGGCTGCCAGCGAAGAAAACAGAATACTGGAAAAGACCCTTAACAGTCTGGAAGTACGGAGACAGGCTCCGGGGTATGTACTCATACTGTTACTTCTTCTGTATATCGCCGCTTCTGTTACAGTGAGATGGGCTGCCGGTTCCCAGGAAGAAATAGCTGCAGGCAGTATACATATTCCGGTCTATACATTCGCAGGTATCTTTTCCTCACTTTCCAACCTCTGCATCATTTTTATGGTCATTTTCTGCGGCAAAGCAGGATTTATAACATCTGTCATCGTGATGGCACTCCAGATCCCGATGATAATGGCCGGTATACTGGTCAAAGGCAACTATACGAGTATTCCCGGTATATTTATCGATATCCTCACTATTATTGCTGTCATTGTTATTTTCTACAACAAAAGTAAGCTCGAAAAATATCAGTTAAAATTACGGGAGCAGGCAACAACGGATGCTCTGACGGGATTACCGAACGGATTTGCCGCTACCGAACTGCTTAATGATCTGATAAGGCATAATAAACCTTTTGCACTGGTCAGCATAGACATAAACGACTTTAAGAGCATAAACGATACTATGGGGTTTGATATAGGCAACAGGGTTCTGGTCGCCATAGCATCACGCTTCAAGGATGTCGCGGACGGGAAGCTTTCGGGTACGCTTGATTTTGTCTCACGTATAAACGGTGACGAATTTTGCCTGATCATCCGCGGTTTCGGATCCGATGAGGATATAGAAAGGACCATAAAACATTATGAAGCAGCCATTACCGATAAAATAATAACAGACGGATATGATTTCTTTGTTAATGCAAGTTTCGGATACTCTGTTTTTCCGTCCGATTCCGCCGACCGGGATTTACTGATCTCTTATGCGGTCGCTGCAATGAAAGAGATCAAGCGTATCAACAGCAGTGAGCACATCCTTCGTTTTTCTTCCGAACTGAAGGCCGAGGATCATCTTTTAATTGACAGCAAGGTAAGGGAAGCTCTTGAAAAAGATAACGTGTTCTTCAATCTTCAGCCGCAATATGACATGTCGCACAGGCTTCGCGGGTTCGAGGTGCTTGCGCGCCTTAGAGAAAGTGACGGAACCGTCATAAGCCCGGTTGAGTTCATACCTTCCGCAGAGAGAATGGGACTGATCGATGTTCTTGATCTCGCAGTATACAATAAGTCCGCATCGTTCTTCGGAGATCTGATAAGGCGTACCGGAACCGGGATCATGTTTAGCATCAATGTTTCCGTAAAGCATATGATGAAGAGTAACTTCATAGAAGAAATACGTAAGTTACTGGAGAATAACGGGATACCTGCCAATCAGCTCGAAATTGAGATCACGGAGTCCATTATGATAGAATCCGCTGAAAAAGCCTTCCGCATCCTTAATGAACTGAAGGACATGGGAATAATGATAGCAATAGACGATTTCGGAACCGGCTATTCATCTCTCAGCTATCTGAACAGTTTTCCGTCGGATACGCTTAAGATCGATAAATCCTTTATAGATAATATGAATTCAGGCGCTTCTTCGCAGAAATATGTGGAGGCGATCATCTCCTTAGCGCATGTTATGGATTTTGAAGTAGTCGCTGAAGGTGTTGAAACGGCCGATCAGCTTGAAACACTGCGCAGTATCAACTGCGATTATATACAGGGCTTCATATGGGGACGTCCTCTTCCAAAGGAAGAGGCAGAACAATTACTTAACGACGTTATGAACGGCGTTCCGAAATGAACGATCGGATCTCCCGCCGGTTTGTGCCTGAGCACACGATCTGTTTCACTGACCGGCGCAGTAATGCCTGCTAACGAAAAAGCCGCCCTCTCTTAAATACCATTTTTCTGTTAAGCTCCCGGTCCATGACTACAAGATCCGCCTGCTTCCCGGCAGCGATCTCTCCGAGCCTGTCATAAAGCCCCAGGACTCTGGCCGGATTTGTCGAAGAGCATCTGACCGCTTCCTCAATCGGGATATCCATTGTCTTAACCACGTTTACCATGCAGTCATACAGGCTTGAGACCGATCCGGCGATAGTTCCGGCACCGCAAAGTGTGCAGAGCTTTCCTTCTTTCCTTACCGTCTGGCCGCCCAGCTCATATTCCCCGTCAGGCATCCCGGCCGCCCTTAAACTGTCGCTTATGAACACTGCCATCCCCTGATGCCACGTAAGCTCCCTAAGCGCGGTCCTTACCGCCGACGGATGAAGATGGATCCCGTCACAGATAAGCTCCGCATTTACGCTGCCGCTGTCGAATACCGCATTCACTACGCCGGGCGTCCTGTGGGAAAGCGGGCTCATCGCGTTGTAAAGATGCACCGCATGCTTAGCCCCCGCCCGTATCGCCCTCATTGCGGTGTCATAATCCGCATTCGTATGTGCGAGGGAAACGATGACCCTGTCCTTTACCGCCCTTATGTATTCCTCAAAATCCGGGCTTTCCTCCGGAGCCAGACCTATGATCTTCAGTAAACCGCCGGAGGCTTCAAGGAAGCGTTCCGCCATGCCTATATCCGCCTTTCTTATATATTCCTCATTCTGGGCGCCCTTCTTTGCATGACTGATAAAGGGGCCCTCCATATTAAAGCCCACGAGCTCCGAAAGGCTGTTATCTCCCGCCGTTTCCTCCGAAAACCTCCTGCCGCAGGACAGCACGTTTAGGAGAACCTCCTCGGGAAGCGTCATGGTCGCGGGGCATATGGAGGTCACCCCCTGAGACAGCTCGAAAGCGGCGATATTTCTGAAAGCCTCTGGTGTCCCGTCACACACATCATAGCCTGACGCCCCGTGAAAATGAAGGTCTATAAGCCCGGGAATGACATACATACCCCGTGCATCGATCTGTTCATCTTCACGGCCGGATTGCTTCTCTTCTGTACCCGGGCCGCCCGGCTCCTTTGATATATTGTTTACATCACTGATGGCCCCGGACTCGCCGTCCTCAAACGAAACATCTGTTATTATTCCGCCCCTGATCCTCAGTGATCCCTCATGAAACTTCCCGTCCGTACCATATATATTTGCGTTGAATATTCTCATTTCTACTCTGAATTTGATGATATCAGAGTCAAAAGCCTGAACCCAAGCCTGATATCACTTTTGACCCTCACATCATTTGATATGTCAAATTCTGTCCTTTCATTTTCTGTTTAGGCTGTTCCTGTATTCATTGGCGCTCATTCCCGTGATCCTCTTGAATACTCTCGCAAAATGCGCCATATCAACAAACCCGACCCTCTCCGCAATATCCGCGACATGAAGAGAAGGATCGGGCATAAGTTCCTTTGCTTTTTCGATCCGTATTCCGTTTAACAGCTCCGAAAAATTCTTCCCGGTCGTACTGTTTAAAAGCTTTGAAAGATGCCATACGCTCACGTAGACATGCTCCGCGACATCCGCGAGCTGGAGCTTTTCGGTGTAATTCTCCCTCATAAACGAAAGGGCGCTGTCCACGATGAAATTCCCCGCTGAGGACGGCTCCTTTTCCGTGGGATCGTCCGTGAGATCGTCTGAAGGCACATCCGTGCCGCCTTTCTTTAAGGCTTTCCTGTCGAGCTTCTCCACCATGCTCTTTACGGCCTCCGAAAGCTCATCCATCCTCGACGGCTTTAACAGAAACCGGTGCACCCCGAGCCTTATAGCCTCCCTTGCATATTCAAAATCACGATAACCGGTAAGGATCGTGATCTCCATATCCTCATGCTCCGACTTTAAGGCAGCGATCATGGTAAGCCCGTTGATCCCCGGCATCTGGATATCCGTAAATAGGATATCGGGCTTTTTTGCATCTATGACCCTTATCCCCTCCTGGCCTGAATCCGCTGTGCCCACAACCTCGCAGCCAAAGCTCTTCCAGTCGATCATCCTGCTTAAGCCCATGACGATCGAGGGCTCATCATCCACTATGACTACCTTGTAGCTCTCCTTCATATCTGTGATACCGCCTGTGGTGTTCTCGTATAAGGACAGGATGGTGCCTGAGGCTTTCGCTATCCCTTGACCGCGCCCGCAGTCATCCCCTTAATAATATACTTTTGCAGGCAGATATACAAGATGATGACAGGAATAACCACCAGGGTCACGGCTGCTGCCATGAGGCCGTAGTTGGTCCCCTCCTGGCTGGTCAGCTCGTTTAAAAGCCTCGTGATGGCGCGCATCTCCGGCCTTCTTAAGAAAAACATCTGCGTAAACAGGTCGTTATAGGACCAGAGGAACGAAAACACCGCCACGGTCACAAAGGAAGGCTTGCTGAGGGGGAGGATAACCTTAAAGAAGATCCCCGGTATCGAACAGCCCTCAAGATGCGCTGCTTCCTCCAGATCGATGGGCAGCTCCCTTATATAGCCTGACAGCACTATGATGGAGAAAGCCAGGTTGCCCGCAACCTGCGGCAGGATCACCGAAAGCATGGTAAGGGGCCAGCTGGCGGTATTTACTATTCCCCATCCCATCTCCATCGTAAAGACCGGGATTATGGTCGAGAAGACCGGAAACATCATGGCCGCGATGATAAGCCCGTTTATAAGCTCCTTTCCCTTAAACTCAAAACGCACAAGCGCATATGAGGCAAGCCCCGCAAGGATCATGACACAGACGGTGACGCAGCCCGAGATAAAAATGCTGTTTCCGTAAGCCCTGAAGATATTCAGGTTCTTAAACGCCCTGGTATAGTTTGCGAGCGTAAACAGATCTCCCGTCGGGATAGAAAACGACCCGGCAAGTATTTTATCCTTTGCCTTAAACGAATTCTGTATGACCCAGATTATCGGATAGATGGTCGTAAGCGCCCAAAGCCCCAGAAACACATAAAGTATAACAGACTTTTTCCCTTTCATCCTAATCGTTCCTTTCCCTGAAAACAGCCTTGGAGAGCCTTGACATCGCTACTCCGAGCACAACTATCATAACAGCCAGTGTCGCGCCGTAATCCACGTCCTTGACCTCCATTGTCTGGTAATACATATAAGTGCCGGTTAAAAAGGTCTGCTTAAGGGGCATCCCCTTGGGGAACATCGTCCACGGAAGGTCGAATACCTTAAGCGCCCCTGTCACCCCGAGGGTAAGGCAGGTACACAGCACATTATGAACCATCGGCACCGAAATGTAGCGTACCCTCTGCCATACCGTCGCTCCGTCTATGGAGGCCGATTCATAAAGCTCCTGGGGAATGTTGTTTAAGCCCGTCACGATGATCACGAAATAGAAGCCGACATACTGCCATACTACGGGGAGCATCATGGTCGTTATCGCATGTTCCTCCGATTTCCAGTCCGTAAGTGTCGTTTTTCCGAAGATCTCAAGTATCTGGTTGATCATTCCCTTGTCATACAGAAAGATCAGGTTGAAAAGAAGTCCGAGAGCCGTAGCGGAGATCACTATCGGGAAGAAATAGACAGTCCTGAAGAACTTGCCGCCCTTTGGTATGTTGTCGACCATAAGCGCAAGGACCAGGGCCATTCCGACCTGCCCGATTATCGTGGCCGCGATCATGATGACCGTATTCTTAAGAGAGGTCAGAACTATCGGGTCCGTAAACATCTTGGTATAGTTCTCATACCACGGATCGTTCCACTTTGTTCCGAAGGTCCCAAGGTTCTTTATATGCCGGAAGCTCTCGATTATATTCATGAAAAAAGGATAGAAAAGGTATATACCCATCATTAAGAGCGCCGGCAGGAGGAATATAAACACATATTTTTTGCTTTTATATATATTTGACATATTTCAGACCTCTGAGGACAATTATATTCTCTGATATATGGACCGTATGCTTCGACAGACAGTTTTGTTATCTGAACAGTATGTTTCCAAAATAAACGGCGGTCCGTATCACTGCTGCTAAAAATAACTTCTATCCGGTGCCTGTCTGCACGTTATTTGTAGCAGGTTCCTGCGAACCGCCGGAAAATTCCGCTCTGCACCGATTTGCGAAGCAAATCGTGTGCTTTGGCACGAACTTCAGTTCGTGCCGATCCGGGCTGATTTACAGACCGGATCATTACCGCTTACTTTATATTTAAAGCCGTCTACTCCTGTGACTCTATGTAAACATCGATGCCTTCCTGTACAGCGTCATGAGCGCTGACGGTTCCGGTCACGATATCGGGCATTCCGTCAAAGGTGGAAACCCTGCACTCGCCGTTGAACAGATCCTGTACTGCTCCTGTAAGGCTCGTAACTCCGCTCATCCAGTCCATGGCCTTGATCTGGAGAGAGGTGAAGGTGCTCGGGTCAACCTCGGGAGCGTTCTTTAAAGCTGAGGCTGTGTGCTGTGCGAATTTGGGAACTACCTCATCGCTGGTCATATACTCTACAAAGCTTACTGCAGCCGCCTGCTTCTCAGGATCGTCCCAGGCCTTTCTGGTAACATAGTAGCCCATTGAGAGACCGCCGACCATATCAGTCGTCTTGCGGTTACCCTTGCCGGGGAAATAGGTTATATCAAACTTATCAAGCTTTTCCGTATCAAGTGTTGAAGGATCATCAGGATCTGACTGGCAGGCTCCGGTTATCCCTCCGACCTTCCAGGAGCCGTCAAGAAGGAATGCAGCCTTGCCGTCCGTAAACATGGCAACTGTCTCATCATCCGTTGCGGAAAGCGTATTGTCGGGAAGGAAGCCCTTGTCATACAGGTTCTTAATCTCCTCGATACCGCTTACCCATTGCTTGCCGGTCTCGTCATCAGCCGATCCGGGGATCGTAAGGTGCTCCTCAGGCGTCTGCTCGTTGAAGATCGCAAACTCCCACCAGTAATGAGGGATCGTGCTAAGTGATACAGCGATCGGAGTAAAGCCTGCATCCTTTATCTTCTGGCAGATCTCAAGGAAGTCATCCCAGGTCGTGTCAGCCGAAGGCTTCTCAACTCCTGCCGCCTCAAGAACCTCCATGTTGCAGAAAAGGCCTTCCCAATAGCCGTTTACGGGTACCGCGTACTTTTTGCCGTCAGCCGGGGAAGCGGCGATCAGGTCGTCATTCATATTTGATGCATATTCAGGATAGGTCTCCCTTATCTCGTCAATGGGAACAACCTTTCCCGCGCTTACAAAATCATCCGCGTCGGCTCCGTTAAAGAAGAAAAGCACATCAGGCTCGGAGCCCGTTTCAAAATCGGTAAGTATCCTTGTCTTAAAGCTCTCGTCAGAGGTCGCCGAGGTATCGCTTACGGTATTTCCGGTCTCTGCTTCCCAGGCCGCCACGGCATCCTTAAAATTCTGGGCGTTGCTGTCTTCTCCCGCATAGGTTGTCGTTACGTTGATCTCTACTCCCTGAGAAGAGCTCTCTGCTGCCTCTCCGCCTCCGGATGCCGCAGGAGCACCGCAGGCTGTGAGTGATAATGCCATCGCGCCGCCTAAAAGCAGCGTAATGATTCTTTTCGTGGTCTTTTTCATATTATCCGTACCCTCCTTACAATTTTTAGCATCTTTTGATATTTAAGGATCCGCAGCCGGCACCGGTAATAAAGCCACGCGGCCGGATCGTCTTCTCTGCAGCGGATGATAAAACGGCCTTTTTATCATTTGCCGTAAACACACAGAGCTGTGCGGATCCTGTACATGTAATGTAAGATTATACTATCAGATACGGATATTTATATGAATTGTTCATTTTGTTCTTTCTTGACCAAAATTGTGAAAATGGTATCTCCGTCACTGCTTATGGAAAATGAAAGGCCAAAGGGCTCTCCGTAAAGGATCTTAAGTCTCCTGTCAACATTCTGTATTCCTATTCCCGCACCCTTTCCCGTTTCTCCGGAGAAGGAAAGCAGCTCCCTTATATGCTTTTCCTCATCCTTTCCGGGTCTTCCGTGGTTGACGATGCAGAGCCTTAAAGAGCTTCCCTCATCTGTTATAAAAAGCCCCACATACCTGTTGCCCCTGCTGTCCACGCCGTACTTTACCGCATTTTCCATTACGGGCTGGATTATAAGCCTCGGAACCTTTATGGATAAAAGCTCTCCGGGAGCCTCCTCTTCATATTTAAAGCGATCCCCGTAACGGCATTCTATTATATAGATGTAGGCATGCACATAGGACAGTTCCTCCGACAGCGGGATAAGCGAGCGCTTATCCCTGTTTGTGGTCGCCTCCATCATCGTCGACAAAGCCTCTATCATCCTGCTTGCCTTCTCGTTTCCTGCGAGCCTCGCTTCCCAGTTGATTATTTCAAGGGTATTGTTAAGGAAATGGGGATTGATCTGGGACTGGAGAGCATGGATGTTTGCGTCCCTCAGGGCGATCTCCTCAAGAAAGATCCTGTTGAACTGTTCATTAAGCTTAACGGACATGCGGTTGAAGCTTTCTGTAAGCTCTGCTATCTCGGTATTCTGGCCCTGCGACGATATCGTCTCTCCGTATTTCCCTTCCGAGATCGACCCTGCGGCCTCCTTGAGCTTTAAAACAGGGCTGCTGATCCTGTCGTTCATAAATAAGAAGACCACGGCAGCCAGTACCGCGAGCGAAACGAACATCAGGGCGAAAAGATACTTCATCGAATTCCATTCGGTAAGGAGCGCGCTTCTGTCATAACGGATCATATACAGGAACTCATTTCCCTCTATTTTATCGCAAAAGCTTATATAGGAATCCGGCCCGCGCTTTAAAAGGACAGGGCCGGCAGCCGCAGGAGCTTCAGTCCCCGCAGGAGCTTCTTTTTCAGGTTCAGTCGCATACAGCCCGGTGCCGTTACAGAATATGGTCATGGCTTCAAATTCCGGGATGGAATAAAGTCCCTTAAAGATCTCTTCCATATTTAATTCCATGATTATGACGCTATAGGGGACAAAATGATTGTCAACGATATTCCTGATCATATAGACCCTGCCGCCGGCGGGCATGAAGGTTACCCCGGTGCCTGTGGTCTCTGCCGAAGACAGAAGCTCTGGCAGCACATCCTCCTGAAATGAGCCGATCGGAACCTGCTTAAGTTTTATGCTGTCATTCTGGGTATAGTAGATCTTCTCCGGTTCGGAAGTGAAGACAAGGACTGTTCTGTTGAAGCAGGTATCGAATTTGTACTCTTCCTCAAGAAAACGGGTGACTGAGGAGCGGAGCTTCCCGGCATCACCGTTTTTCATATATTCCTCCCTGGCAGTACGGACAGTTGAATTGTAGGAAGCGTCCTTACTTTCGCGGATACAGTCATCTATTGAAAGTCTGGAGAGCTGGGCCGCCTTATCCATCATCCGGATAAGTGTTGTGTCGGTATTTCGGTTAACTGTTCTTCTTCCCTGAAAAAAAAGTATGAGGATCAGAACGGTCAGCGGAATAAACCATCCTAAAAGCAGGAGCCTGAGAAGCTCCTGCCTTAAGGTCAGTTTTCTTTTTGCGGCTGTTTTATCCTTTGCTTTCAGGAAGCCCGAGAAACTCTCTGTAAATCTCGCAAACCTTTTGTGCATCCGACTCCTCTTTCATCTCGCAAAACACACGCAAAAGCGGCTCCGTTCCCGAGAACCTGGCGCTGACCCAGCCGCCGTTTTTGAAGAAGACCTTGCTCCCGTCCATATAGGAGACGTGGTCGATCTCAAAGGGCAGCACGGGGAGCTTCCTGTCTTCCATGAGAAGCTTTGTAAACTCCTCCTTCTGCGCCTGCCTGAACGTGTAATTGTTCTCGACCATACAGAGCCCGCCTACCTCGTTCCTGATATCATCAAAGATCTGTGACATTTTCTTGCCGGTAATGGCAAGCATCTCCACAAGAAGGGATGCGGCATAGATACCGTCCTTTCCCTTTATATGCCCCTTTACGGTAAGACCTCCGGAGGACTCGCCGCCGATCAGGGCATCCACCTCGTTCATCTTGGCCGAAATATGCTTAAAGCCCACGGGCACCTCATAGCATTTTTCCCCGAAGCTTTCCGCCAGCCTGTCGAGCATGGCGGTAGTACAAAGGTTCTTTACCACAGGGCCCCTTTTCCCTTTATATTTTACCAGATAATAGTATAACAGGACAAGTATGTCATTCGGGGTCAGGTACCGCCCCTTGTCATCTACGACGCCTATCCGGTCCGCATCGCCGTCCGTCGCTATGCCGATATCGTAATCATTTTCTAGCACGGTATATGAGAGAGCACGCATTCTGTCCTTGTTTGGTGCCGGAAGCTTCCCTCCGAAAAGGGTGTCGTGCTGTCCGTGGATCGTCTCCACCTCGCAGCGGGAGGTTATGAGGATCGTCTTTATCGAGGTCTCGGAGACGCCGTACATCGGGTCCAGAGCCACTTTAAGCCTCGCATCCCTTATGGCCTTCTGATCGATCTCCGAAAGAATGCTGTCAAGATATTCGTTGATGGGATATATCTCCTCTATAAGCCCCTGTTCTTTACCGTCCTCATATTCAAGGCTCTTAACCTCCTGATCGCCGACCTTCTCTATATAACGCTCTATATCCGCAGTCTGTATCTCGTCAGCGTCTCTCCCGCCCTCGGTAAAGACCTTTACCCCGTTATATACCGCCGGGTTATGGCTGGCCGTTATCATCATCCCGTAAGGGAGGCCATGCTTCATTACATAGAACATTACCAAAGGCGTCGGACAGGATTTGTTTATAAGGCTCGCTTTGATCCCTTCCGCCGCAAAAACCTCAGCAGCCCAACGCATCGCCTCCTTTGAAAGGAAGCGCCGGTCATATCCCATAACGATCCCCTTGCCGCCCACTCCCTCAGCCTTCATTTTGTCGGCCATGGCCCGGCTCAGTATCTGAATGTTCGCCTTTGTAAAATCCTCCCCGATAATAGCCCGAAAACCGCCTGTTCCGAATTTGATCATATCAAGCCCTCCACACAAAGTTTTTTGAAGCAATAATCTTATAGTCTTCCAAAGTTTTTTAATTCAAAAAACTTTGGGACCGAAAACATGTGTCTTTTACATGTTTTCGGCAATAATGGATTTACGGAGTAAATCCTGTCTTTATAACATCCAAAGTTTTGAATTCAAAAAAACTTTGGGTCCGAAAACATGTGTCTTTTACATGTAAACCTTCACATCCATCTCGCTCCCTTCGGGAATAACGGGAACAAAGGCGACCTCTTTTCCGTCAGCCTCTATTCTCTTTACGCCCTTCTGCGCATGGCTTTCATTGATCACCGATATATGATATACCGCGCTACGGAAGCGCCTGTCTGTCTTAAAGCCGTCCCAGTCCGCAGGAATGCACGGGTCTATTATAAGCCTGTCAAATCCGGGACGGATCCCGAGGATATAATGGGTGACGGAATAATACGCCCATCCGCCGCTTCCGGTCATAAAGGGATGATGCGCCCTGCCGTAGGTACTGTGCGCCCTGCCGCTTATGAACTGACAGTAGGAATAGGGCTCCGCGAAGCGTGTCTCGATCCTGTCGTTCTGATAATACGGGCAGAGAGCCTTATAATACTCCATGGCCCTGTTCCCGTGACCCATCCTGCATTCAGCCGACCATACCCAGGGATTGGGATGGGAAAAAATACTCGCGTTCTCCTTAAGCCCCGGATACACACGGGTGACAAAGCCGACGGAATCGTCAGGGACCGTATACGCCGGCCAGTTGAGCTCGATGCCAAAGGGCGTGAAGAGCTTCTCATAAATGGAAGAAAGGGCTTTTTCTGCCTTTTCACCCTCGGAGGCTCCGGAGAGCACGGCCCAGGCATTGCTCTCAAGATGCAGCCGCCCTTCGCTGTCGTTATGTGTCCCTATCTTTCTTCCTTCCGCCGTAAAGCCCCTAAGGTACCATTCGCCGTCCCAGAGCACCTCATTACAGAGAGCCTTAAGCTCCTGTGCCATATCGGCATACCGTCTTATGTCCTCATCACGCTTAAGGAAAGAAGCTGCCTCAAGAAAGCTTTCGAGTGCCTTGTAATGAAGGAAGGAGGTAAGGGCGCTTTCCCCGCCCCCCAAATTTAAACAGTCATTCCAGTCGGCACGGAGTCCCAGGGCTATGCCGGTTTTTCCTGCCTCCCTGTGAGTAAACTCAAGGATCTTCTTCATATGCTCATAGACGGTACCGCTTCCGCCGTCCGCATAACCGAATTCTTCGGAAAGGAAATCAAAATCTCCTGTTTCCCTGACATACTCTATGATCGTGGGAACAAGCCAGAGCGCGTCGTCGGAACAGGCATCGGAAAGGCCATGCACCTTGTCCTTACCTTCAGGCTCCGGGATAACGGTAGGTGATTTGAAGGGCTTCTTTTTCGGCTTCCCGTCCTTCGGGGCAAACCATCCCGGCTCAAACAGATGGATGCCGTAGCCTTGCGATGTAAGCGCGCGCAGAAGCTCCCCTATCCTTTTCTTACAGCCCGAAGGGTTGCTCGCTATAACCGTCATCGCGTCCTGTGCCGTGTCCCTGTAGCCTAAGCCCGTCCTTCCCCCTACCTCGATAAAGGAGGCGAACCTGGAAAACATCACATTTATCTCAGCCTGATAAAGCGTCCAGGTATTTATCATGGCATCGATCCCCTTTTCCGGGGATGAAACATAAAAGGCCCTCTGCTTATCCTTCCAGAAATCCTTAAGCCTTTCATAATCACGGTCAAGAGCGGCGGGATCTTCATATTTCTTCCTTACAGCCCGCGCCTCCTTAAGGCCGCCTTCCCCGAGGAAATATAAAAGACGCACGGATTCGCCGTTTTTCAGGAAAAGATCTTTCTGAAGAGAAGCGCAGTGATTTCCGCCAAGCTCCTTACTGCCGGAGCAGCTTCCCTTCACTACGGCCTCCGGATCCGTCTCGGTACGGTAATCGCCTATAAACCTTTCCCTTACGCAGTCATAACCATCCGGCGTAAAGTTTGCGGTAAAATACTGATATCCCTCCTCTTCATAAAACAGGTCGTACAGTATGGCGCCGTCCTTATAGTCAGATCCCGCGCAGTACAGGCTCATCTGGAAATTTTCGTTATCTATCGGTATCTGATGAAAGGAAAACTCCGCATAGGAAAATACTGAAAGCTCCCTGTTTCTCCCGCTCTCGTTTTTTATGACGACATCCCAGACAAGAGCCTTCTCGTCAAGAGGGATGGTAAGCCGTTCCGAAGCTTTTATCCCGTCATATTCGCATTCATACACCGAGTAGGACAGTCCGTGGCGGGTACGGTATTTTGCGGTGCTCAGATCCTTCCCGACCGGCTGCCAGGAAATGCTGAAATAATCACCGTTCTCCCTGTCCCTTATATAGATATAGTCTCCCGGGCGGTCCATCGGAACCGCATTTGCCCGAAATCTCGTGATCCTGTGGTACTGCGGGGAACGGTAAAACAGATACCCGCCGGCAGTATGATTCACGACCGCGCACATATCCTGCACTCCCAGGTAATTGGTCCACGAAACCGGCAGATCGACCTTCCCGATCACATATTCGTCATTATCAATATCAAAAAAACCGTATTTCATATCTGCCCCCATAATGATCATTATATGAAGATGTGCGGGTCATAAAACCTTTCACCCACCGGCAGGCAGGCTTGCCGTAGGTTCAGGCTTTTTACCCTGATATCGTCATTATATAATAAAAGAACTGCCAGTAAAAGCGTTTGCCTTGGCAGTTCTTGTCTTTTCTTGCTGTATCTTTTATTACTTTTTCGCCAGTTTCTTCCTTATCGCCTCTAAAGCCTCCTTTCCATGCCTGTCACCGTTTATTCCGTATTTTTTACGGTATTCCTTCAGGAGCCCTGCGGCGTCAGTCTTAGGGCCAAACCCCTTACTGAGGGTGTCTTTTAAATACATCAGTCCGGAGATATATAAAGCCATGCCCGGAGACTTGTTGTCATTCATTATCTGCCGGATCTCCTCCAGACTTTTATTATTCAGGATATCAAGCATATCAAATTCCCGTGCCTCAGGAATCTCCGCGCTAAGAGGAACCTGACCCGCCCATCGTGATATCACCTGAAACAGCTCCCATCTCGCCCGTACCTCATTAAGCTGTTCCTTAGTCAGCGCACACTGAGCATCTTTGTCATCGATCAGGTCCTCATAAGCATCAAATTCGTCTGTGTGCATATCCCAGACCATAGAGCCGAACACTCTGACATCCTTCTTATCCGGGCGTATGAACTCCTTCGGATCCTCGAAGTTAAACTTTGTCAGGTCAAAGGTCAGAAGCTCCTCAAAGATACGTTCAAAGCTTCTGCTCCTTCTCTGTTTTTCTTCAGGCCCCACATTCTTTTTGGTATCTATCATCAGTCCGTCGTACAGTTCAAGAGCCTGCTTCTCATCATACTTTTTGAGATAAGCCATGCAATTTGTCATGTACCTGGCCACTCTTCCTTCCCGGTCACCGTGACTATGGTATTTTTGCCTCCATACGTCCGTGCCGGTCTTTTCCCTGTATTTTTCCAATGTCTTATTTAAGGACGATGTTATATTATTTATTTCGGCGTTTACTTCCGGAAGATGCTTCAGATCGTAGGCATCGGACTCCTCCTTATAAAGCTCTTCAATGTCAGTATCGAATGAAGCCCGTTCCATGAGCTTCCCGGCTCTCCTGTCCGCTTCCGATAAAGGCCTCGTTTTGATTTCCGGTCCTATAAACTGAGCCTGGTTGATCAATTTCTGGATATTCTCAAACTCCTCCGTTTCAACTCCCTGATTCTCATAATACATCAGAACCTTCAGGATATTATCCATGTTTGCGGCATCTATACTGCCAAGCTCCTTTATTGACAGAGCGCCGCGGTAGCTGCTTGCATCCGTCTGCTGCAGGGCGTTCAGCCGCCCCGAGGTATAGCTGCAGCCGAATCCATACAGAATATTATATTTTCTTTCCATCTCCTCCATATCCCTGTAGCGGGAAGGGACCTTGAGCCACCCCCTGTTCTTCCTGTCTTCGATAAGTTTCTTCATTTCCTTGCTTATGTCATTGGCATTCGCGTGAACAATTGCCATGGCCGAAGTCCTGTAGTAATTGTCGGTCCACCGGGCTAAATCCCTTGTATCAAAATCCTTTAGCGGAACCTTGTTTACTGCCTCGTCTATCTCTTTCCAGCACCGGAACTTATCTCCCGCAGTACCGGAATAGAGCTTATAAAACCTGATGATCTCCGAAGCGGATTTATCCTTCAGATAACTGCTTATCAACCGCGGCGGTTCATTATACGTAAGGCCGTTCTTTTTACAGTAGGCCTCCATGACTGCCCTGACATGGCCCATACTGTTGGAAAGCTCGCTGTTTCTGTTTAAAAACTCCGATGCAGCCTGATTACTCTGATATTCCGCACGTCTCCTTTCCAGCTCTTCTGCCGGGATCTCCCCGGCGGCCGTTACGGATTCCTCAGTCTCCTCCCTGCCGTTTTTGATAACCGTTTCCGTTTTGTATGTGGAGTGCATCATTTTCCACACGGCTTTGATATAATCGTCCCGCTTCTCAAATTCATTATTCACATTTTCCCGGCATTTAGCAAACATTGCTTCCACATCTCCCGGAACCAGATAAAGCTTTTTTAACTGACCGTTTTTCGTACGGGAGTTCTTAATGCTCCGGCTCCATTCCTCGTCCGTTTTGCCGGTAAAGTTTTCATCTGTGGCTAGCGCTTTATTGATGACGGTCATGGTATAGCGTACCTCATGCAGGAATAAGAGCTTTGCACGTAACTCTTTCATCCGCTCATCAGGTATCTTAACGCCTCTGGCGATTCCCCTTACAAGATTAAAATGGATCTCCTCAGCTCTTTCGCAGATCGCCATATTATGCCCGAAATTATTTATCATCTCGGCATAGCTTGAGAACTTCACGTCAGAAGCACTAATCTGTTCTAACTCCTTTAAGTCCGATTCCAGCTTTTCCTCAGTGAATTCATCCGGTGCGGAATCCGGCTCCGCCAGTTTTCTGCCTTTTATCGACAGCATGTTGTCAAGCGCCTTTTTGGCAAGCTGTTTTTTTTCTTCCTTAAGGGCATTTACCTTTTCATTCTTATAGACATTCGTTTCCTTAAGGCTTGCCCCGGCTATTGCATCCTTTTGTATGAAGGCATCCCTCGTAAGCTTCTTCTGGGTATCCCTTTTTTTGAGATTTTTTCTCTTTTCTTCATATATCCTCTGCATTTCGGGATCCGTAAATCCGGGCTTCCCGCGCTTGTTGACGCTTGCGATATCCACGCCGTTTACTCTCATCATGATACGCCCGAGGATATGGGACTCAACCAGCTTTTCGGCAAGCCTCCTCTCGTCTTCCGTTCCCGCAGCCTTCATATTCATAGACAGTTCTTCATTGTAATGCTCTTTATAATATTTATTATGTATGATCTCTTTACGGGTATTGTAATACGCTGCGATCGAACGCAGTGAATCAAGCTGCAGGGAAATTGTGTCCTTAGAAACCTGATCCAGGCTTCCAAAATAGTTATGCTTTTCAACCATCCGTTCAAAGGCCGCCGTCTGACTGGCAATCTTCTCAAGTACCGCAGCGTTTTTCACCATCTCCGTATCATTCTCAAGATTCAGGACGCTGATATCAATGGAAAAAAGCTGTTCCATCATCGAATCCATCGCGGTCATGATGTCCTGACCCTCAAAACCTCCCGGGCCCTGCTTTTTGCTCTTTCCCAGATATCGTTCGATAAGCCTCAGATTATCCTCATCCTTTCCCTGCATCATAAACTGGGCCAGGTCGTTGAAGTCCTCACTGCTGCAGGTCATGGACTGCTTATCAAGCATGCCTTAACAGGTCCATATCAAGAAGGCGGCAGCGCTCCGTTATCTCAAGGCATACCTGTTCAGGCAAAAGACCCGTCTTTCGTATAGCGTTCCGTACGACATCCGCAAAATCGGGTTTTTCCATCTGCGCATAGGAGAGATTGATATGTATGGCCAGGTCAGGCACATATTCTGTCAGCTTCTTAGCATCCCTGAGCGCGGTATCAAGTATCCATTCTCCCAGGGTCGGGAAAAGAGGATCCGTTTCAAGGAACGGAATAAAAAAGTCCGGAGGGACAACACCATATTCCTCACTTCTCCATCTCAGGAGCGCTTCGACCCCGATGAGCTTTTCGCTCTCCGCATCCACAACGGGCTGATAGAGAAGATAGAACCCTTTAAAATCTCTTGTGATGGACGCCCGGATAGCGTGCAGCCTTTCAATCCCCTTCCGGTTGTCATCCGTCAGGTCATCGCGGAATATCACTATATCACCATGCTTTTTGACCTTGGATTCTTCATAGGCGAAGTTCAGGCAGGAATATATCGTCTGGTCATCAACATCAAAGTCATCAAGAGAGATCAGTCCGGCATTAAGCTCAAGCATGATGTCCATATCATCCAGCTTTATCCCTCTGCGGAAATGTGCCCGGATCTCCTCATAAAGATCTATGAGCTCCTCCTCGCTCTGGATCGTTGAAATGATGGAGAAGCAGGCTCCGTCCATGCGGTATGTCCCGCCCCTGTTCGTCACGTTATCCATCAGATATCTGCCAAAGAGAATCCAGCCTGCTTTTCATTTCATCCGGTATCTTTCTCCCAGCCATGTTTATTTACTCTCCGCTTCCGCTCCTAATGACCGTCCTTCATCCGGCGTTTATTCTCATACATGATCTTATCCGCGCGCCGCACTGTTTCACCGGCGGATTCGTCCACGCCCGGATCATAGATTGCGATTCCGTACGCGATACGTACTTCATCCCATTTATTCTAAGCCGACCCGCATATTTCTGACCGTCTATTCTCAAATACCTTCAAAAGCTCTTCCCTGTTTTCGAAATCAGTATTCAGCAGGAAAACCGCAAATTCGTCCCCGCCGATCCTGAAAACCGGGCTGTGCTCATATACGGTGCAGATCAGCCTGCTTGCGGCCTTCAGATAGATATCACCCTTATCATGACCGTATTCATCGTTTATCTTCTTTAAGTCATTACAGTCAAATATCCCGACGGCAAATTCGCTTATCTCTTCCCTGTCGAGGCATTTCTGCAGGTTCTTAATATAATCGTAATATGCGCCCTTATTGCGGACGGAGGTAAGCGAATCTACAAAAGCACGCTTATTCAGATCCTTTACCAGCCGCTCCTCCTCAAGGATCTTCCTCTCCGCACGGATGCTGTGCAGAAGAAGCATCAGGATAAGCATGAGGATCGTGGCTATCACAGCCATTATGAGAAATAAATTGTCTTTTATCAGATCTGCGAAAGTGGTTTTTACGTCTTCCGTGGAATAATAGGTCAGAGCCGTATTGACGACCGAATCCGGAACAACCCTGGTGATGCTTGAAAGAATGGAATACAGCTGTGGATCGCCCATATTAACGGCAAAACAGAAATCCATATCCACTCCTGTATACACCGTCGCCAGATGCAGCTTTTCGCATTGCTTTGAAATGTTGCTGTAACGGTAATTGCTGATTATCACGCAATCGGCGCTTCCGGCGGCGACAGCTTCCAGCGCTTGTGGAGTATCTTTAAAATATGTTCTTTCCCATCCCGGATAGTTCTCTTCAAGGAACAGGTCATAGTTCGTATTTCCCTCATTGACCGCTACGGTCACTGATTTCTTCTGTACAAACTCCTTCTGGACCGATTCTCTTACAACCGCGTCCATTTCAGTCCTCATCAAAGGCGGCGACATGACCAGATCCAGCATCTGCGCGTCATAGCTTGTAAGATTGGACGGAAATACACAGTCGATCTCCCCCTTCTTCAGAGCGTCGATAGCATCTGATGCCGTAGGGTAGACTATGGTTTCAAACTCGATATGCTGGTTCATGAACGCCGATGACGCATAATCCAGATAATCTTTCAGTGCTCCTGTCAGGTCACCGTCCTTCTTATCCTTTGCGCAGAATGCAAGGTAATTATCCTGATAGCCCACACGGATGGCACCATGTTCCGCAAGCCATCTTCTCTCGGTATTTCCAAGGTATTTGTCCGTTTCCGTGCTTTTTAGATATTTATCATGCAGCTTCTGGTCATAGTACTTATCTTCGTTCTGGATATTATTTAGTGCGGCGTCCAGTTCCGCTAAAAGATCCGGGCGGTCCTTACTTACGGCAAAATAAAAATCCGAAGACCCTACCTTGCAGAGCGGAACGGCAGTGTCCGGCGATCCGTAAGTATCCATGGAAACGAAGGCATCATAATCCGCCCCGATCTTCTTAAGCCCCTCTTCCTCATCACAGTTTACGGCTACGATCTCCGCCTCTATTCCGCGGGCATCCATCCAGTCCCCGAATATTTCTTTCTGTATGCTCCCCACCGTTACCGATCTTTTTTCCGTTTAACGTGGAAAGATCATCCGCAACGATCTCTTTATCATCGGGCGCGACAAAGACATAATAAGCCTCCGTGCCCATCGGAAGCGAAGTAAAGAGCATGTCGCGCGCACGTTCCTCCGTATAGGACACGTCGCTCATGATATCGATCTCGCCCTTTTTAAGCATCTCAAAAAGGTCTGACCAGGTTCCCTCTACACACTCGTATTCCCATCCTGTATACGCTGCGACCTTCATCTGGTATTCATATGAATAACCGGATCTTCTTCCGTTTTCGTCAGTAATATAATGCGGCGCTTCATGCCAGCCCACTTTCACGGTTTTCCTCTCAACAGCACCTGCGTGTACGGTAAAAGGAATCAGAAACGGCACTATAACGCTTAAGATCAGGCATGTAACGCAAAAGAACAGCAATCTGTTAAGCCGTATCCGCCCCGTCATATATACGCGGGCGGATACGTTAAGCTTCCCTGTTTTCACCATCAGAGATTCTCCTTCGGCGTTTTCTTTTATTTTCAGTATTCGGCCCCCGGCCGTACGGTCCTTAAATCTTTGCTTTAGCCTCTTCCAGGGCTTCTATGACCCGGTCGCACCACGCGTCAAACTCCTCATCAGCCCTCTGGCATTCCGGATGCGAAAGTATATGATCAAGGGCAATGCGAACCCCTCTGTGGAACGGCACAGTGGTCCTCATATCCGGCGCGAGCCGTTTCAGCTTGCTGTTATCAAATACAACGGATACTGACTTGTCACCCGTCAGGCTTCCCGTAAAATCATAGCCGTATCTGTCTCCTGCCGCTGCCAGGAAATCCGCCGAAACATGATACGGATGCAGTTCTGCCCCCAGGGCGTCCGCGACCGTCGCATAGATCTGATTCCATGAAAGAATTTCATCTCCGGTTATATGAAATGCTTCTCCGATCGCATGCCTGTTGCCCATAAGAGCTGTATAGCCTATAGCGAAATCAGTATTGAAGGTAAGATGCCACAGAGATGTCCCGTCACCCTGGATAATGACCGGCTTTCCCTCCTGTATACGCCGGATGACCTGCCAGGAACCGTTCTTTCCGTGAACCCCGAGGGGTATATTTCTCTCATCATAGGTATGGCTTGGACGGACGATCGTTACAGGGAACCCTTCTTCCCTGTATTTCTTCATCAGAAATTCCTCGCAGGCGATCTTGTCCCTCGAATACTGCCAGTACGGATTGGCAAGAGTCGTCCCCTCGGTGATATGAAAATCCGCGGAAGGCTTATGATATGCAGACGCGGAGCTTATATAGATATATTGCCCTGTCTTATCTTTAAAGAGGCGGTAATCACGCTCCACCTGCTCTTTTTTAAAGCCGATAAACTCACAGACGGTATCGAACGCAAGTCCCTTAAGCTTCTCCGCCACGTCCTTTTCATCATTGATATCCGCGATTATCGAATGGATCCTTTCTGATTCAAATATTTTGCGGCTGCCCCTGTTTAAAAGCCAGATCTCCCATCCGGGGTCCTGTGCCAGCCTCTTAACCACCGCGGTGCTTATCGTTCCTGTTCCTCCGATAAATAAAGCCTTCATTTCACATCTCTCCTTTCTTTTTTGTGACAGATAACTGTTATTTACGGATATCTGCCGTTTACTGTGGCCATATCATGCCGCCTGTGCAGGTCTGCAAGGCAGACCATGCAGCCTGCCTAAAAAACATCGATCCGGTATATACGGCTGTCTTCACCGCTTACATCCTTCATGATCTTAAAGAATCCGTATCCGTATTTCTCATAAAGACCGGTTTCACCTGTGGATATGTAGATATGCTCAGACCCGTCATGCTTTGCAAGCATGTACGCATGCTCAAGCAGTTTACCCATAAGCCGTTTCCCTCTGTGCTGCAAAAAAGTATATGCAAAACCGATCCAGGGAGTAAGCGACGGATCCCGTACATCATCCTGCTCTGCATAAGTACAGAAAGAGAGAAGCTCATCCCTTTCCGTTAAAAGAAGCACTCTGGTTTTCTCACCGCAAAGCCCCTTAAGCTTCTTATCCCGGAGCAATTCGTACAGGTATCTTCCGGCGCTCCAGTCGCTTTTTTGTATTTCTGAAAGCCAGTGTTCTTTTTTATCAGAAGCAAAATATTCAATGATCTCCAATGCTTACAAATTCCTCCTCCGACCGGAGCCACCAGACTATGACCGGCGCATCTTCTTTTCTGTAATCTCCCGGTATCATAACTTCACCCGCCCCGGATTTTTTTACCGCTGTATGTTTATATTTTATGATATCAGGGTCAAAAGCCTGAACCCACGGCAAGCTTGCTTGCCAGTGGGTGAAAGGTTTTATGACCCGCCACAATATGAGCAAGAAGTGGGGAGGGGGCCCCACGGATTGCGAATATTGGGGAGCGTGGTGGAAGTG